>USHU01000008.1 GCA_900554605.1 uncultured Actinomyces sp. | reverse complement strand
GAGCCAGGGAAGTGGTGACTCGAGACGCCACAGAGCAATGTTTCGTCCTTTTGAAGGGCTACCTTCCGGGAATGAATCGATGCAGCGAGCGCAGCAGGTGATGCCTGGAATGACAAGAGGGACAATATCCCACCAGCCCTCACTCTGACAGCTCAAAATGTGGGGAATGTCTTCGAGCATGAAAGAATCGCTTTGTTCAAGATTATGAGCACCTTGAGAAGACACAATTGCCAGATCGACCGGCGAATACGAATTGCAATAGCGTAGATCGGGGTAGCGATGCTCAAGATGAGCACGCATTGCTTGAGAGCGGCGAGGAAACGGGTGCTCATCTGGGAATAAGCGCGCTAATTCTGCGCTGAGCCGGCGAGAATCGACCAGGCGCATTCTTGTGCTTGGCAGGGTCTGAATGATGAGGTCGACCGCGGCGACCGTGACCGGGTCAATCCCGTTGATTTCAAGGCTGAGAGAGTTCGTCATTGTTCCTCCGCACTGTCATGGATAAATTCCATTGTGTACGCAAGGAGACTTCGAGCGGGCACTTCAGCGCAATCTGTGGAAAACGCCGAAGGTCCGCGCACCCTGTGGATGGGCTCGATACTTGCCTGTCAGTATCAGGAAAGATCGCTGTCGGCTTCGCTTGGTGGTTCTTCTGAGGAATCATCCCCCGAATCTGTTGGATGAGCGGCCTCGTCTGGCTGCCCAATCTGGTACCCCGCCTTACGAAGGGTATCGGCCTCGGGATCCATTGAGGGATCAAGGCCCTCAGCCCACCCCATCGAACCGTCCAAGAGAGACTCCAGTGCCTGATCCATGTCGGCGCTGGCCTCGGCTTCGGCATGGCGAAGAGCGACGAAGGTTTCCGGGGAATCAAGCTCATTGCTATTGGGGATCAGATCCGGGTGAGCCCACAAATCCTCACGCGCATGGGTTCCGCCGTCTTCAAATACCAGCTGGAAGAGCTTCGCGGCATCTCGTGCGCGCCGCGGACGCATTTTCAACCCGATGAGGCTACCGAGAATCTTCTCAACCGGACCGCCCAGTGCGCGCCGGCGACGCATGAGCTCACGAAGCTGTTCGAGGTTAGGTAAGTAGGGTAGGGCCGCCTGAGTAGTGACGACATCAACCCAACCTTCAATGAGGGCAAGGAGGTTTTCAACTCGCTCCATTGCAGCGATCTGCTCGGGAGTGGGGGCAGCTGCGAAGATTTGTTCGTTGAGAGTGTCTTCGGTGAATTCATCGTTTTCCGGATCGAAATGTGCTGCGGCCTCGGCGACTGCATGTGAATCGATCGCAATGTGCTGGGCATAGCGCTCAACCGCGCGAATCAGATCCCCAGAAAGCCACGGGACTCCGGAGAAGAGGCGGCGGTGCGCGCACTCACGAAGGGCAATGAACTGAAGAACCTCTTCGAAGGGGATATCCAGTTCATCGGCGAAATCCTCAACATTGCGCGCGACCAGCGCAGTTGTCGAGCCATTGGTTAAAGGAATACCGACATCGGTGGATCCCATGGCGCTCTGCGCAATTTTCCCCAAGGCAACACCGATCTGGCTCGCGAAAAGGAAAGAAGACATCTTCGGTAAGATGCTGCGCATTGAGTTGAGCAAACTGGCGATATCAGGCATGTCTTCTGATGCTGAGGGATCAATCTCGGGCAGGTGTTGTTCTTGCTCGTTGAGCACATCCTCGAAGGCCTTGGCGACGTTAGCTGCAACCGGCTCGCAGATCTTCTTCCACACCTCCGCAGTACCGTCGATCCACTCGGCGCGAGTCCAAACCTGACGGTTGACGGGACCGGGAGAAAACTCGACGGTGGCATCCAGCCACAGATCTGCGACAGTCATCGCTTCACGGGCGCGCTGTGCTTGAGCGGCAGTCACCGCAGTTTCTCGTGAATCCCATGCCTTCGACTGAGCGAGCTGAAGGGCGCTCTTCCAATCCACAGGTCCAACTGAAGGTCCATTCATCATGATGGAGAACTGAGTCAGTGCCTGACGCATGACCTCGGGATCGGGGAATTGACTGTTGAGACTTTCGGGGTCAATCCCGCGAGCGCGCATGGATTCCATTGCCGCTCGGGCTGCCTGCTCGCCGAGCAGGTTACGGAGAAACTCTTCCATGTTCGATTCGTTGTCGCTCATGTGTTGAGCCTAGCTGTGAGCTGGGCCGCGTTCTAGCTCAATGCCCAGTTTGGAACGAACTTAGCTCACAGCGCAATCGTCTTCACATACCTGCACATACTTCCGACTCACGAATGCTTCCATGCTGAGGGACAATGACAGGTATGAATGAACTCCATGACGATCACGACGTGAACGATGAAGACCCGCAGGCCAATGCTCGTAGCCTGCGCTGGCTACGTAGACTAACGGTCACGGTTGTCGTCATGAGCATTCTTGGCGTGGCTGCGGCGGTTGTCCCGCTGCCCTACGTCGCACGCCTTCCCGGGCCGACGGTGAATATTTTGGGGGCCGCGGCAACGAAAGATGGCACTGAGGAGCTTCTCTCCATCACAGGGACCAACCCCCTGACGGGTGAAGAAATCAAAAACCCAGATCCTTCGACCAATGCGGACAGCGGCCAATTGCGGATGGTGACGGTCTCTGAGATGGGTGGCCCTGGGCGCAGGCTCAACGTCTATGGGTGGATTCAAGCGGAACTCACCCCGGCCTCGGAACTGGTTCCCTATTCGAAGGTCTATCCCGATAACGTCACCCGCGAGCAGGTTGATAATGCCAACAAAGCGCAAATGACGGGGTCGCAGTCGACGGCGAAAGTCGCGGCCTTGATGGAGCTTGGCTGGAAAGTCCCCGCGACCATCAAGATTACGGGCACCGTCGAGGGGTCCGACGCGCAGGGGAAACTGCGTGAGGGCGATATCCTCCAATCGATCGAAACCCCCGATGGGGTCCTTCGCTCAATCGAAACTCCCGCTGATCCTTTTGCGATCATGCGCAAGGTCGCTCCCGGCTCGACACTCAAAGTCACGGTGAAAAACGGTGAGGATCAACGGACAGAAACAGTTGTTTCTGCTGCCTCTGTCGGAGAAACAGAAGGCTCGAAGCTTGGGATCTACCTGGATGCGCAGGTAAATCTTCCCGTAGATATTCATTTCTCCTTGGAGAACATCGGCGGCCCCTCCGCGGGAATGATGTTCTCGCTGGGCATCATTGACCGCCTCAGTGAAGGAGACATGACGGGCGGGAAGTCGATCGCCGGAACTGGGACCATGTCCTATGACGGCAAAGTTGGGGCAATCGGTGGAATTGCACAGAAAATGCAGGGTGCAAAACGCGACGGGGCCAGCTGGTTCCTTGCCCCTGAAAGCAATTGCGATCAGGTCATTGGACACGTCCCGGGGGGATTGCGGGTCGTGCGTGTGTCAACCCTTCATGAAGCTCACGAGGCAGTAGATGCGATTGCCGCAGACCGTGGGGATTCCCTTCCGACCTGCGAAGCCAAGTAAGCCAAAGAACGTTAGGGGCAGGCGCGCGCCTCGTCGATTCCTTAGGAAAGCGAGGCTAAGAGCGCGTCCGTTAGCCCGGGGACCAATTGCGAACCCTGACCGACCTTGTCATCGCTGTCGAAAGTACGCGCGCGCAGAGCGCTCCACGTCTCACCGCTGCGCAGGGCTCCCGCTGCAATGCGAACATCGGTAGCCTTGGGATGATTCGAAATGAAAGCAAGAGCTTCATCGGGATCTTCCGGAGCCTGTGCTTCCACCTCGGGGGGAACAATGACGCGTTCGAGGCTCAGTGCTGCGCCGACGACCGAAGGCGGCCACGCGAGGTGGGCGAGCATCTCTTCGAGGTCTTCCCCCTGGAAGTCTTCTTGGATGATTGCACTCAAATGAGTATCAGTACCGTCCCATTCTTGGCGCAGGGCGCCTTTGAGTTCTTCAGGAAGATCAGGCTGATCGAGAAGAGTCGCTGTGTGCACCAGAGCATAAAGGGAAGGCGCATGATCCCAGCCAACCAGTGATGCCGCTTTTTCAATGTCGAGAACGACATGAGCGAGGGCGAGCTGGTCAGCGGTGGGGGTGAGTTCATTCATGCGCTCATTTTCCCACAGGCACTTGGCGCACGCAGATGCATGCGCGGCTGGCTAGAATACACATATCGTGATCATTCTCTAGAGAGGAAGCTTTGTGAGCGATTCTCCCTTCTCCATCGGCAATAACCCCATCCAATTGCCCAAGATTGAGTTCCGTCGCCCCAAGATCGGCCCCGGAGCCATCACCGTTGTGGTCTTGGTGCTCGTGGGGCTTTTTGTCTACGCTGCTTCATCGTTCTGGACCGAAATTCTCTGGTTCCAGCAGATGCATTCGACTCGGATCATTTTGACCCGGTGGGGAGCTATCGCTGCGCTGGCACTCATCGGTGCAGTGATTTCAGTAGCTCTCTTGCGCACGATGATTGGTCTGGCTCATCGTCATCGCGTGCCATCGGGCAGGGGAGAAGCAGGCGCGAATCTTCGCCAATACCAAGAAGCGATTGAGCCCCACAAGAAGGGGCTGGCCTGGCTGGTTGCGCTGCTGATCGGTATCCCCGTTGGAATCAGGCTCGCCGAAGGATGGCAGACTGTCCTCACCTGGCTCAACGCGACACCCTTCGGGAAGACCGACCCGATTTTCGGGTGGGACGTTTCATTCTTCGTCTTCACTCTTCCCTTCCTTGAGCTGGTCGTCTCTTTCCTGATGCGCCTTGTTCTTCTCTCCCTGGCGGTCTCGCTTGCTGTGTCCTACCTCTACGGAGGACTGCAACTCACTCCGCGCCCGCACGCTCGGAAAAACGTGCGACGCCACCTGGGGATCCTCGCAGCCGTGGCCTCGGTGATCATCGGCGCATACTACTGGATCGGACGCTACTCGCTGCTCACTCAAAGTGGGGACAACATTGACGGCGCAATGTATGCGGACGTCAACGCCACTCTTCCCGCGCACTCAATCCTCGCGGTGATCTCGCTCGCGGTTGCAGTTCTCTTCCTTATTGCCGCTTTCCGAGGCACCTGGCGCCTTCCCACGATCGGCGTCGTTGTCACCGTGGTTGCCGCATTGGTCATCGGTGGTGCCTACCCCGCGCTCATCGAACAGTTCAGGGTCCGCCCGAACGCGCGTTCTCTAAACGCTCCCTATATCCAGAACAATATTGATGCGACTTTGAGTGCCTATGGTCTGGATGATTTGGACTACACGACCTACGACGCAACGACTAGCGCTCAGCCCGGTCAGTTGCGCGAAGACTCGGAATCGACCTCGCAGATTCGACTGCTCGACCCGCAGGTGATCCGCAAGACTGTTCAGCAGCTTCAGCAGTCGCGTCCCTACTACTCCTTTGATTCCGGGTTCTTTGTCGACCGATACACCATCAATGGTGAACGTCGTGACACCGTCATTTCGATGCGTGAACTCAACCTCGCTGGCCTTTCCCAAGAACAGCAGACCTGGGTCAACCGGCACACCGTCTACACCCACGGTTTCGGTGTTGTCGCTGCCTACGGTAACACCATCACTTCTGATGGTCTTCCCGCCTACTGGGAGCAATCCATCCCCTCGACGGGTGAAATGGGATCCTACGAGCCTCGCGTCTACTTCTCTCAGTCGGCGCCTGATTACTCGATCGTTGGTGGCCCAGAGGGCACCGCGCCCCAAGAACTTGACTACCCCGATGACAACGCTCCCGGTGGTCAGGTCTCCACAACCTTCACCGGCAACGGTGGACCCTCGGTTGGGAATGTGTGGAATAAGCTCCTGTACTCAATCAAGTTCGGGTCAACCGATATCTTCTTCTCCTCTCAAACGAATGAAGAATCCCAGATCCTGTATGACCGTGATCCCTTGCTGCGAGTGGCAAAGGTTGCGCCTTACCTGACTTTGGAGCAGAAGGCTTACCCGGCGGTTGTCGATACCGATGGAGATCCTTCGACCCCGAAGCGTCTGGTGTGGGTTGTTGATGCCTACACGACCACGGATTCCTACCCCTATGCCCAGCACCAATCGCTGTCCTCCAGCACGGTTGATTCGCGCTCGCAGTCGGTGGGGGAGTACATCCAAGGAAACTCCATCAACTACATGCGTAACTCGGTGAAGGCCATCGTCGATGCCTACGACGGATCGGTGCGTTTGTTCCAGTGGGACGATAACGATCCGATCCTCAATACCTGGACGAAGATCTACCCCGGAACTGTAGAACCCAAGGCAAATATCTCTGCCGACCTGATGGGGCACCTGCGCTACCCGGAGGATATGTTCAAGGTTCAGCGTGACCTTCTGACGTCTTACCACGTGCGTGATGCCGCTGATTTTTACACCGGCGGTGACCGCTGGCGACTCGCAGAAGAAACTTCGACTGCGGCAACAGCCAATGGTTTGTCTCAGAACATGACCTCCGCGCAGCTGCAGGCGATCCGAGTTCAGCCGCCCTACTACTTGACCATGCAGATGCCTGGGCAAGACTCCGCGGAGTTCTCCCTGACCTCGGTATTCGTCCCCGGTGGTGAGTCCAAGCGCGAGGCCATGGCTGGCTTCCTCGCAGTCGATTCCGAAACGGGAAGCCAAGCTGGGCAAGTCCGTGAGGGATACGGCAAACTGCGATTGATCGCACTGCCTTCCTCGACGACGGTTCCCGGCCCCGGACAGATCCAAAATGCCTACGACACGAACCAGACAATTGCCTCGCAATTGAACGTGTTGAACCTATCGGATTCAACGGTCATTAGGGGTAACCTCTTGACCCTGCCTGTGGGCGGAGGCCTACTTTATGTCCAGCCTGTGTACATTCAAGGATCGGGCGGCGCAAACTACCCGGTGCTGCGTTTCGTCTTGACGGCTTTTGGTAATCGCGTTGGATTCGCTCCGACTTTGCAAGAGTCACTGGATCAGACCTTCGGTGGAGATTCAGCTGCGAAGGTGACGGGTAAGGACACCTCCGGCAAGGATAAGAACCAAAATACCGATACGAATAGTGAGCCCTCACAGCAGCTCGCCTCTGCTCTTCAGGACGCTAATCAGGCCATCCAAGATGGCCAAAATGCCCTGAAGAACAATGACTGGGCAGCTTATGGTGAATCGCAGAAACGCTTGAACGATTCCCTTGCCAAGGCTATTGAGGCTCAAAAGGCACTGGAAGCACAAAAGGGCTCTGGTTCCTGATGTGCTGACACATCATGAATGTCGTTGGGGGCGAGAGGATTTCAATCCTCCCGCCCCCAACGACATTCACATCACAAGCGTTGTATCTAGGCCCTTCCTTATTAGTTTTTCGAGGAAAGGTGTGGGTACAAACTTTCAGTCGGATAAACGGGCCTTCAATGTGACGATGGTTCCGCCACCTTCAGCAGGCTCCCAATCGATGCTGCCTCGAAGTTCGCCGCGAACCATCTGATTAACGATCTGCGTTCCCAAACCCGTCATCGCACGACCGGGCTGGATTCCTGCGCCGTTGTCAGTGACCGTGACAATGAGCTGGTTGCCGTTGCGCTGCGCGTGGACGCGGATCAGCCCATCCTTATCCGCAAGACCGTGCTCAACCGAATTTGACACGAGTTCGTTGAGAACAGTCGCCATGGCCTGAGCCTGCGCGGCCGCAAGGCTGCCGAACTCGCCGGTTGTCGTTACATCGACCGCATGATCGGTTGAAGCGAGCGTTCCGGCCATTCGCACAATCGTTCGCGCGACATCGTCAAAATCAACCTGTTCATTGACGTCTTGTGAGAGGGCCTCGTGAACGGTCGCAATCGCTTGGACTCGTCGCTCGGCTTCCTTGAGTGCGGCCTGAACGCTTTCCAGATCAGAACGGCGAGACTGAAGACGCAGCAGAGCCGACACCGTCTGCAGATTATTCTTCACGCGGTGGTGAATCTCGCGAATCGTTGCGTCCTTTGTCATGAGTTCTTGTTCGCGTCGACGAATCTCGGTGATATCACGCGTCAAGATGACAGCGCCCAGACGCTTATGACCGTCAACAAGCGGAAGCGCGCGCAAGGAGATCGTGACCCCTTGAACCGATAGTTCGACGCGCCAAGGTGCTCGTCCCATGACGACGACCGCCAACGACTCTTCAACGCTGTTCTCATCGCTGACAGCATCTGTGATGCGTTCGGCCAAGATTTCGCCAAATACAGAGTCTTGACGGATTCCAATGCGACGCAGGCACGACATAGCGTTGGGGGTCGTCTGAAGGACCTTTCCATCTTGATCGATGAGAATGGCTCCGTCTTGGACGCGAGGAACGCCATGCGCGGAAGCTGTTGGAGCAGACTTGTAGGGGTACTCGCCCTGAGTGATCATCTCGCAGATGATGTCCGCCGCGTCACTGGTCCAGGTATCAAAGTTTTGAGCAAGACGAGGCGACGATAGATTCGTTTCGCGCGTAAGCACTGCGATAACTTCGCCCTCGTAGGGGATGGGTACGCAGACTTCGAGAACCGAGTAGGTACCGGCCCAATGCGGCGAAGTCGGGCGCACGACCTTGCCGGTTCTCATCGCCTCACGCAGCTCGGCCTCGCGAGCAAGAGGAAGATACAGGCCTCGCGGATCGTCAGCGTGAACGGTGATCGAGGTTGACGGTCGGCAATTCTCTGCGGCGAAGAAACGATCATCGTCTGTATGGAGCCACAACACCAAGTCGGCAGCCGCAAGGTCTGCAAGAACCTGCCAATCAGCCAAGAGCTGGTGCAAATGATCGTGAGCTCCAGGGGACAGCTTAGGAGTGAATGAGACTTCTGCAGATTGGGCAAAGCTTGACATGTCCGACATGTCTTCACAATAGCGGCACTCGCCTTATTGTGAGAATCAACGGGCGGCAAGGATACAATCACTCCTGTGGACTTCGCTTCAACAAACGAGCGAAGAAGATCAGAAGATTGGACAATAATGCAGGTCAATGGGGATGCGCAGTATCAATGCTCGCCGGAGGCATTCGTCGAAATCAGCACGAACGGGGATTTCGTTCAGACACGCTTTGGGGAACTTATTCGCGAGGCCGTGGTGGAGCACCCGCAGGCAGGCGCCGTGAGCGTTCGCGGGCAACTCAACCCCGATGCACTTCCTGCCCGAGCGCGCTCGGCGGTGGAAAACCAAGTCTTCATCGAATACGACGAGGTGTGGACGCAGGTCGCTCCCAGGCACTTTCAAGCGACATGTACGCTCAGCGCCGAGGCGGTCTCTGTTAGCGCGCACCTGACTCAGAGCGTGAGTCCCGTGGAGTGGGATCGCAATCAGTGTCAGTGGGCGCTTAGCGGCGAATACAGAATTGCCATCCCTCTTATTGGACGCATGGTCGAGGCCACGGTGGCCTCGCATTTTGACGACTTCTTCAAGCGCGAGCACACAATCGTTGACACGTGGCTCAAGAGACATGCGGGCGAGTACTACATCGCGGAATAAAACCCTTTTACTTCGGGTTGTGAACTGATAAAGAACACGGGAAGGACACATCATGGCTGAAGAGATCAGCGAAACAACACAGTCTGTAGCGGCTGCGGGTGGCCCCTCGCGGCCTCTGTACTTGGAACGGACAGGAGTACGTCAGTACGTCGCTCGTAATGCTCGCGGAGCTGAGGTTCTGGTCGGTGACGGCCCGGGACGCTTCACCCCGGGTGATTTGCTCAAGCTTGCGCTGGCCGGTTGCAATGCAATGTCTTCTGATGCGCGTTTCGCCGCAGTCTTGGGCGAGGACTACGCTCAGATTGCCGGTGTTTCCGCCGAATATGACGAGGCCGCCGACCGCTTCACCTCGATGGAGGTCGAACTTCTTCAGGACCTCTCTTCGCTCAGTGAAGAAGAGACAGCAAATCTTCTTCGTCGTGCTGGCTCCGCTATTGAGCGCAATTGCACGATCGCGCATAGCCTTTCTGAGCCCTTGCCTCACACCTTGCATATCGCCTCCGAACAGGTTCGCGAATCTTGAGAGTTGCTGCCTCTTTCGCCAGCGCGTGCCACTAGGCTTGTAGGCGCTGGCGAAAAGGCAGGAACAAAAAGCCGGAAGGGAAAAGTAATGAACCAGGTTGATAGGCAATACGAAGACCTACTGGCAAAGATTATGCGTGAGGGTGCGGAAAAGACCGACCGCACGGGTACGGGCACGCGTTCCCTTTTCGGTGCTCAGCTTCGCTACGACCTCTCACAGGGTTTTCCGCTCATTACGACCAAGCGCGTCCACATGAAGTCGATCATTGGCGAGCTCTTGTGGTTCCTCAGCGGGGATTCAAATGTTCGCTGGCTTCAGGAAAATGGCGTTCGTATCTGGAATGAATGGGCCGATGAAAATGGTGACTTGGGGCCCGTTTATGGTGTCCAGTGGCGTCGCTGGAATGCCGGGGATGGTCGTGAGATTGACCAGATCTCTCAGGTTTTAGAGACGCTGAAGACTAACCCTGATTCCCGTCGCATGATTGTGTCAGCCTGGAATGTTGGGGATCTTCCGCAGATGGCTCTTGAGCCCTGCCACGCGTTCTTCCAGCTCTATGTCGCCCAAGGGCGCCTGTCCCTCCAGCTGTATCAGCGCAGTGCCGACATGTTCCTTGGCGTTCCTTTCAATATCGCTTCTTATTCGCTCTTGACCCACATGTTCGCTCAGCAGGCCGGCCTGGAAGTTGGCGACTTTATTTGGACCGGCGGAGACTGCCACATTTACTCGAACCATGTTGAGCAGGTGAATGAGCAGCTTTCGCGTGAGCCCTATCCCTTCCCAACTTTGAAGCTGCGTCGGGCGGATTCGATGTTCTCCTACGATTTCGACGACATCGAGATTGAGGGCTATGAACATCACCAGACGATCAAAGCACCGGTGGCCGTGTGAACCACGGCGGGGAAATGTCCGGGAAATGACGGTGGGGGAGGAATCGCACGTGCAGCATCGCTTGGTCCCTCTTGCATCGATTTGGGCACAGACTGCTGACGGCCTGCTGGGGTCGGGGACTGAAATGCTCTGGCAGGTTCCCGCAGATTTTGCTCATTTTAAAGCCGCGACAATGAACTGCCCGATTATTATGGGTCGTTCATCGTGGGATGCCTTGGGGCGTCCCTTGCCTGGTCGAACGTCCATCGTCATCACCCGGAACCCAGATCTGAAACTAGACGGTGCTCTGGTTGCGCATTCCTTAGATGAAGCAGTGCGACTTGGACAAGAGGATGCGCGCGAGCGGGGTAGCGAGCGCGTCTGGATCACGGGGGGCGCGCAGATCTACACGCAGTCAATGCCGCTGGTGGATGAGCTTGTCGTTTCTTTCTTGGAACTTGATGAGCCCTGCATCGAGAAGATCAAGACCAGTGAAAATAAAGTGTTTGCGCCAGAGATTTCCCTTGATGAGTGGGGGCTTGACCCTTTTCGCAGTGACGAGGCTTGGCGTCCAGCCTCAGGAGATGCCCTCCGCTGGCGAGTCGAGGTTTTCCGCCGCCTGTGACAAGGGCGTCGTGAGAGATTTTGCCTCCACCTGGACGCGCTCGAGGGGCTCGGGACTGAGATGAATTCCTGAGAGCTTTCGAGCACTGACTAATGCGCGTGATTCAAAAGAGCCGAGGAAAGAATTCCAGGACTGCGATGCATTGTTGAGAGCAGCAGAGACTTTGGAGGCGTGTTTTCCAAGAGTTCGGAGCCGTTCATAGAGTTCTTGCGAGAGCTGAATAATCTCTTGAGCCTGTGTGGAGAGACTTTGTTGACGCCAAGTGAAAGCAACTGTTCGCAGAATCGCCCACAGGGACGTGGGGGATGCAAGAACAACATTCATGTTCAAGGCATCGTGCATGAGTGAAGGATCGGTGTGCAGTGCTGCGGAGAGAACGGATTCGCTTGGAACAAAAGCGATGACATAGTCAGCGGCATGGGGGAGTTCTTTCCAGTATTCCTTTCGGGAGAGTTCACTGACATGGCGGCGCAGTGATTTCGCGTGCTGGAGCATGAGCTGTTCGTATGTGAGCGCCTGATCCGAAGGATCCTCGCCATCCAGATGTAGGGGAGTGCCTTCACTCTGGGCGCGCAAGTAGGCGTCTAAGGGAACCTTCGCATCGATTGGAATGCACTTGTCTTGGGGAAGAAGGACGATCATATCGGGGCGTTTGGATCGTCCTGCTGTTTCCACTTGGGTTTCAAAGTGGACGTGTTCGATCAGCCCGGCAGACTCAACAAGAGACCGCAGCTGGGCTTCTCCCCAAGTTCCACGAAGAGGAGCATGGGAGAGCGTACGCGTGAGTTCTTGGGTGGACTGCCGAAGTAAATCTTCCGATTCGCGTGTCCACTTCAATTGTTCATCAAGTGCGCCGATTTGCGCGGCCTGCTGTCGTTCTAAAGAACTGACGGAGGTTTGGAGGAGCTTTAAGCCTTCGTTGATCGGAAGGATTGTCTGCATAAGGCGTTGGTGTTTAGCAGATTCAAGCTGTGCTGCCTGGGATTGAGAATCGGCCAGGAGACTTTGGAAGCTGTGTTCTAGCGAGAGGCGTTCACGCAGTTCTGCCACCTGGGCTTGGCTGCGTGCGAGATCCTGAGAAAGTTCGAGGCGCGCGTGGAGTACCCCGCTGCGTTTGCCCACCGCCCACGATAGGCAGGCTAGGGCTGCGCAGAGGAGGAAGAAGAAAAGGCTCTGAAATGTCATGGAGCGATGCTAAAACCGGGCACTTTCATCTGCGTCCAGTTTGAGCGTGTGGATCTACATGACCCATGTCACCCGCCTCGAGTTGTGCTTTTGGGCCAAGACAGGTACCTTTTATAGGTACCGACGCGGGGTGGAGCAGTTCGGTAGCTCGCCGGGCTCATAACCCGGAGGTCGCAGGTTCAAATCCTGTCCCCGCTACGATAAAAACCCGGTATCTCAACGAAAAGTCGCTGAGGTACTGGGTTTTATTTTGCCCAAAACGGCCCCAGGGGCCAGAAAAAGGGCCATTTATTCTCAGAACCTAAGAACTCTCACGCCTCTGAATACAGGTCGCAACGCGACCCCGAGCCACTTGCTGGAGGTGGGGTCGCTCGTATGCGTCCTTACCCGAGTGGACTGCTCGGCCTCACCTCCACCTACTCGGGAGGTTAAATGCTTACTCAAACTACAGTTCGCCCATCGGTCTGGATTGGGTGCCTCGCTTGCTACAATCAGGGCCTGCTCAACGGGCAGTGGTTCCCTGCAGAAGAAGCCGGTGAGGTCACCCCTGAAGACCTACACTGTGGCCCCACAGATCACGAAGAGCTGTGGTGCTTTGACCACGAGGGCTTCCCCACAGGAACCAGCGAGATGTCACCCGACACCGCCATGCAGTGGGGTGAGGTCTTCGATGAGGTCGGAGAAGAACAGTGGCCTGCACTGCTCGCTTGGGTAGATTCAGGCTGCTACGTTGCATGTGATGATCTACCGAGCACGTCCGACTTCACAGAGCGCTATTGTGGCTGCTGGGACTCGTTCGAGGACTACGCTACACAGCTCGCTGAGGACATCTGCTTGATGGAAGGGTGGCCTGAGGAGGCGAAGCGCTACTTCGACTGGGACGCGTGGATCCGCGACCAAGAATTCGACTACACCATCACCGACGCGCCTGATGGTGGAGTCTTTATCTACAGATCGCTATAACACAAGAACCCCGGTTACCTAACGGTAGCCGGGGTCTTGTTTTCCTCATTCTTTCAGCCAAACTCAGGCCCATCGTCTGCCTGAACCACAGGCGCCTGAACCGCAGGCTTAGCAAGAGCAGCGCTCTTACCTCTGAGATCATTAGCTCGGTGTTGTGCATCTAGCACAGCCTGGTTCGTCTGTGAAGGTTCCGTCCATTTCTCCTTCCATTCCGTACCAAGCCTAGAAAGGGCAAAACGCTCAAAACTCTCACGATGAAACGGCTTCTTCCCATTTTCTCGAAG
Organism: uncultured Actinomyces sp.; assembly: GCA_900554605.1. Lineage (GTDB taxonomy): Bacteria > Actinomycetota > Actinomycetes > Actinomycetales > Actinomycetaceae > Pauljensenia. The sequence continues at coordinate 2,169 of USHU01000008.1, read as the reverse complement.
TAAAACGTCACGATGTGCAAGATACTGCATAGCCAAGCTAGGGGATTCTTCACGAACAAATTTGCGCATCTCCTCCTCAGACGGCATGGCAGGCTTGGCATCTTTCACAGCCGCAATTGCGCTGTCATACTCTCCCTCCAACGAGCGCAATGTAGTCCATTCCTTGCTGAGCTTCTCACGCTCACGCTCCACAGCCGCACGCCCTTCTTCGACTCCCTTCGCATAACCCTCAGAGCGAGCCTCTTCAAGCGCCTTCTGCTTGTCCTTCTGAAGCTGCTCACGCTCACTCTCCACAGCAGCACGCTCAGCGTTGAGAGCCTCCCACCTGCCAGCAAGCTCATCAACCGTCGCCTCAATTTCACTCGCAATCTCACTATGCGCAGCAGCCCTATCCGCAACGAGCTTCTGCTCCTGCTCAGCAAGGGCACGCTCCTTGTCTTTCATCGCACCGTACACAGCCTTCGTAGCGGTCTTATCGTGGCGCAACGGATCAACATCAAGCTCAACGGGCCATCCCAGTTCAACCATGCGCTTCCTAAAGCCCTCCTGATACCGACCGATCTTAGCCGGGCCACCTATCTGCCTGCCCTTCTCATCACGAACGTCACGATGCTCGCCATACGCACGTGAGAACTCAGACCGCAGCTGTCCAGGATGCTTCGGGTCTGGTGCAAACGGATCAGCAAGAATCTGCATGTGCGGACGTGATTCCGAGAACTGAATATCAGCTCCAAGAATCGCCTCCTGCCCACCGGGGATCACTTCTTCAGCCAAATACCTCAGTGCATCTTTGAAGTAACGCAACGCCTCCTCATGATCACGAGCAACCCACCGTGAGCGTCGTTGTCCGGTCTCATTCCCATCCTTATCGAAAACGGGGTAAAAGTCTTCCACCTCCTCGCACAAAGTTTTAGGCAGCTGAATGACAAACATAGAGCTTGTCCACGTCCCACCCCACTCCTTACCCTTCTTCGGATCGAGCTTCGGCTCCTTAACCCGATGGGATAACTTAGCGAGCCGCTCCTCTCCGTACGCGAGAACCTTCTTCGGGTCCTTGCACAGAGAAAACCAACCCTGTCCATCATTAACGATAGCGATGTTCGAATCCTCATCTTCCAGAACGATATTCGGGTTCCGTTGTGCCCATCGTTCACTAGCTCCAGGTATCTTCTCACGCATCATTTCATCGAGAATTGCACCTCGTTTGCTGGCCCGGAATTCATGCGTAACATGAAAGCCAGCACGGCCAACTTCGTTGTCCATATTTTTCTCCTATTCCTTCATTACATTCAGTCATTTGTCGAAAACGCAGCATGCCCACAAACGGGGACCCCGACTCGCTCCGCTCGTTGCCCCTTTTTGTGACCACACTGCATCGCCAGAACGATGGGTCGGTACCCTGCTTCGCTACCCAACCCATCGCCCTGTCGTACCAGCGCACCACCACTTGGGTCCCCGGGTCGCTACGCTCCCTACCCCAAGTGCTGCTCCGCTGATACAGGGGTGGTACCACCCCTGTCTTTAACCCCGTAAAGACACTTCCACTTCGTTCCAGTGTCACGGGGCTGCTCCGCAGGGGCGGTACCGCCTCTCCAGACCTGCGCTAGCTCGGTCTGTTCGAGGTGGTACAAGGCCGTCACCATTGCTCCTGTGGAGCACTGGTTCCGTCCTGGTCGTCGCCTTCGTCAGACCCCCACTGGGGGTCTTCCTTCGGCTCCTCCGAAGCGTCGTTTTCGGTGTTATTCACACCAAGAACACGACGCAAAGCATCCGCAATTTCAGGCTTGTTCACGACCTGAACAAGAGCCAAAATTGCGTCTGTCTTGTCCGCAAAAAGAGCACCGGCAACAGCCTCACCGAGAGCCTTTTTTGCGGACACGAGTTCGTCCTTTTCTACCTTCTTGAGCTTCCTTCGAGCAGCGCGAGCTTGGGAGTTCGTCTTGTCGAGATACTCGCGAAGTTCGCTTGCTGTTTCGGGCAACTTTTCTTCTTCTTCTTGTTTTTTCTTGGACATAGTTTTCTCCTTTCTATATGTCCAAAATGTGATTTCAAATCGTCCACTTAAGATCCGGATTATTAGAGCCATCCGGACTCACCACCACTGCGTGCGGCTCCCCATCGACATATTCGATCTTTACCTTCGATATGAGATCAGATCGTCCAGCGGCC
>USHU01000007.1 GCA_900554605.1 uncultured Actinomyces sp. | reverse complement strand
CTGGCGCCTCAAGAACGCTCCGCCTCGACCTCAAATCGTAACTTTGAAGGCCGTCAAGGAAAGCTCTCACGCACACACTTGGTTTCCCCACTGGTCGCAGCAGCAACCGCGATTCGTGGAACCCTGTCCTCGCCCGCCGACCTGGATGAACCGGCTCAGCGCTGATACACACCGAAGGAAAACTCATGGAAAAGTTCATTTCGCACACAGGTATTGGTGTCCCGCTCCGCCGTTCAAATGTCGACACCGACCAGATCATTCCGGCGGTCTTCTTGAAGCGCGTCACAAAGACCGGCTTCGATGACGCGCTGTTTTACGCATGGCGCCGCGAGCCTGACTTCATTTTGAATCGCGAACCCTACAACCAAGGATCGGTCTTGGTCGCTGGGCCTGATTTTGGAACCGGTTCATCGCGCGAGCATGCGGTGTGGGCACTTCGCGACTACGGCTTTAAGGTTGTTCTCGCCCCCAAGTTCGCCGATATTTTCCGCGGAAATGCAGGCAAGCAAGGCCTCGTTACCGGAATTATCAGCCAGGAGGACTGCGAGAAGCTCTGGGAACTGCTCGAAGCTGAGCCCGGCGCACAAATTACGGTTTCTTTGGAAGACAAGACGGCGCGCCTCGGTGATTTTACCTGCACTTTTGAGATCGATGACTACGTGCGCTGGACACTGATGGAAGGCTTGGACGATATCGCCTTGACCTTGCGTCATGAGGCAGAAATTACCGCCTACGAAGAGCGCAGACCGTCCTTCAAACCGAAGACACTTCCTGCAAAGACTCTTCCCCTGCAACTGGTTGTTTCCGCACGTCCCGTCGCCTCTGAGTAGTTCGCCACCCGCAAAAGGTGCCCGAAGCGCACGCAGATGCGGGCGAGCTGCTCTAAAGTGGTCACAGAAAGTCGACAGCTAGGAGACCAGCAAGATGTCCTCGATTCTGCGAGTTGAAGGTGGCCATCCGCTTCAGGGCACCATTACCGTGCGCGGAGCAAAGAACTTTGTTCCCAAAGCGATGGTTGCATCGCTGCTGGCCGACACCCCCTCAGAGCTCTACAACGTCCCTCTGATTCGTGATGTTGACGTCGTGTCTGACCTCTTGTCCCTGCACGGGGTCAAGGTTGACTACGACCAAGAGCGCGGCAAATTGCGCATGGATCCTGCAACTGTTCGCGTAGCCTCGCGCTCTGATATCGACACTCTTGCGGGAGCTTCGCGCATTCCGATCCTGTTCTGCGGGCCTCTTCTCCACCAACTCGGCGAAGCATTCATTCCGGAACTAGGAGGATGCGCGATCGGTGGCCGTCCCATCGACTTCCACTTGGAAACCTTACGTAAGTTCGGCGCGATCGTTGAAAAACAGCCCGATGGTGTTCACATTAAGCGCCCTTCCTCCGGGCTTCACGGCGCAATCATTGAGCTTCCCTTCCCCTCTGTTGGCGCGACTGAACAAACCCTGCTGACGGCAGTGCGCAACGATGGCATCACGACCTTGAAGGGCGCGGCAATCGAGCCCGAAATTATGGACCTCATCAATGTTCTTCAGAAGATGGGCGCCATCATTTCCGTCGATACTGACCGCACCATCCGCATCGAAGGCGTGCAAACTCTCAGCGGATACCGCCACACCGCACTTCCTGACCGCATCGAGGCCGCTTCTTGGGGCGCGGCAGCCCTGGCCACACACGGTGACATTTACGTCCGAGGCGCGCACCAGCCGGATATGACGACCTTCCTCAACACCTTCCGCAAGGTCGGCGGCGCATTCGACATCGATTCGGAAGGTATTCGCTTCTATCATTCCGGCGGCGAATTGCACTCCATCGCTTTGGAAACCGCCGTTCACCCCGGTTTCATGACGGACTGGCAGCAGCCCCTCGTTGTTGCTCTCACTCAGGCCGAAGGCTTGTCCATCGTCCACGAAACCGTGTACGAAAACCGCTTCGGTTTTACCTCTGCGCTGCGCCAAATGGGTGCAAATATTCAGGTTTACCGTGAGTGCTTGGGCGGAACACCGTGTCGTTTTGGCCAGAAGAACTACTATCACTCAGCCGTTATCTCGGGGCAGACGCCTCTTCATGCTGCAGACATCGTTGTTCCTGACCTTCGCGGTGGATTCTCGCACTTGATTGCCGCCCTGGCCGCCTCGGGAACCTCAACGGTTTCGGGAATCGACGTGATTTCGCGCGGATACGAGCATTTCATCCGCAAACTGCGCGAGCTGGACGCCCGCGTCGAATACGCAGACCGCTGAGTTTTCCCCAAGAGCCTTTCGTGGACCCTTCAGCGCCATCCTTACAGCTCTTCGTCTCTGCTCTTTCTGGCCGAGGCCGAGCGCTGCGCCTCGCACCTCAAGCTGCTGCGCTCCTGCGTGAACGCGGATGGGACGTTGAGGTGGTTGTTACTCATCGTGAGGACGATCCAGGCCAGCTTGCTGCCGCGTCGACGCACCAGTGGGTCGGAGTCTTTGGCGGCGATGGGTATATCGCTCACATCGCCTCTGAGGTTGGGAAACGAGGCGGGACAGTGATCCCTCTTCCCGGCGGGCGGGGCAATGACCTGTGCCGCTGTCTAGGGATTGGGACGGATGCGTTGGCGCATATCCGCAAGCTTCCCCAGGCCTCGGAGATCGTTTCGTCGGAGGCAGATACCATTGACCGTTTTCTTGATGTAGATGCCATGAGGGTCGCGCCGCTTGCGCATGCAGGCGAGGCGCAGAATTTGGAGGTAGAGGGCACTCGCTCCGATGAGGCATCGCAGGTTCTTGGCCTAGTTTCTTTTGGTCTTGATGCCCTTGCCAATCAGATTGCCAATGAATCGCCTTTCAGTTCCGGGACGCTTGCGTACGCGTGGGGAGCGGTATGCGCGCTGGCCAAGTTCAAGCCTCGGACCATGGAAATCGAGGTCGATGGCCAGGTGCGGCGTATCCGCGGGTGGTTGGTTTCCGTCTCAAACTCGGGATGGTTTGGCGGTGGGATCAACATCGTTCCCACGTCCAATCCCAGCGACGGCAAGCTTGAGCTTCTCACCGTCGACCCGGTTCCCAAACAGCATGCGATCCGCGTCTTGGCGCGAGTGCTTGCAACCCGGCGCGTCGATGACCCGATCGTGCACGTGGAAACAGTCAGCCGAGTAAAAATCCTTGATAGCGCCGGACTGATCGCAATGGGAGACGGCGATCAGGTCGCGCGCGGGTCCGTTGAGATTTCGGTCCAACCTGGGGTTTTTCGGGTTTTCGCCTAGAAAAATACTCGCGCGTGAGGAACAGCGTTTTTACCCGCGTGTCCGCTTCGTTAGACTACACACATGACTCACCGGCTCACAGGTTTCTACCGTTTCGCGCGAGGCGTCTTCCGTACCTTCATGGTTCCGTGGACGAAAATCGACGTGGAAGGCCTCGATAAGCTTCCGCGCGAGGGCGGTTTTCTTCTGGTGTGCAACCACCTGTCAAACATCGACCCGGTCTGCCTGCTGTGGGTCATGATGAAAGCCGATATTCCCGTTCGTATCATGGCGAAGTCTGAGCTCTTCAAAGTGCCACTCTTAGGCGGTGCGATGCGCCAGATGAAGCTTCTCCCGGTAAACCGACGCGCCAAGGATCCCGGCGCTATTCTTGCCTCGGCAGCGCAGGCCCTTCGAGAGGGCGAATGCGTGGCCATTTATCCCGAGGGTACGCTGACTTTAGACCCCGAATTGTGGCCGATGCGGATCAAGACCGGTGCTGCACGACTCGCCTTGGACACCGGTGCGGCGGTGATTCCCTTCATCCACTGGGGAGAGCAAAAGATCATGCGTTCGGGTTCGGCGCTCATTGACTTCCGCCCGCGCAGGCGTGTATCGGTGCGTATCGGTGATCCGATTCCCCTTGAGGACCTGTGCCACGAATCTGGCTCGGCCGACCATGAGGCCGTCGAAGAAGCAACCAAACGGATTCAGCGCGTGATGATCGAGGGCGTTGCACAACTTCGCGGGGAAGAAGCCCCCGCCGGCGTGTGGGATCGCAAGCTCAAGGAACGCGTCGACTACTAGCGTGCGAGCCCTTATTACTTCGCGATGTCGATGACGTCTCGCGAGGGGCTGCTGAGCGCACTCAAGGTGACCTCACGCTTTCGGTCCATTCCGATGACGATGTGAGTATCGGCCTCGAAAGTTCCGTTCTCGAGTACGCGTATCGGCCCGATATCAAGGGTTTTGGGTCCCTTATAGTAGTTGGCTGCTAGTTCCTCGCTCACGGGCATTGCCCCGCCTTGAAGATTGAGATCAAGATACACGGGCGTTCCCAAATCGATGGGGTCTCCCTTGCCCTGGGTGAGCGGGGAAGTGGTCCATCCTCCGAGCCATCCCACGTCGTCATTTCCAGTGAACTCAACGACGACGCGGTAGAAGCCATCGTGGTCTCCCACGCGCATGTCGTGGAAGACCGGTGCGTGGTTGGCGTCTTCTTTGCCAAGGGATTGCTGTGGGAAGCGGGGTTCAATGCTCTCCCACGTACTGGGAGTCACCGATGTACTTGCGCTGGTACTAGGGGCAAGCGACGGGGATTGGCTGCTTGCCGAGGCCGTGGGCGCGCTTGAAGCGTCGCTCTGCGATGGGGCAGGGGAGCACCCGCACAATGCAGCTGTCGTCACAAGAACGAGGGCAGATAGGGCTGTGCGTTTAGACATGAGCTCCTCCTTGGGCACGTCGCGTGTCTTTATCCTAGTAGGGTTGAGGCGGATGGGAGAGGAATGACAATGATGACACGAATGAGCGTGCTGGGCACGGGCGCGTGGGGAACCACTTTTGCCCAGGTTCTTGCAGATGCTGGACACGCTGTCACTATGTGGGGACGCAATCCAGAGATCGTCTCCGCGATCAACTCGCATGAAAATCCTCGCTATGTTCCCGACCTGGTTCTCTCCGAGTCGATTAGCGCGACCTGTGATCTTCGCCAGGCCGTTGATGGCGCGGATCTTCTCATCGTTGCAATCCCCGTCAAAGCGGTACGCGCGACTCTCGAGGCAGCGCGCCCCAGCCTCGGAAATGAAACTGCGCTGCTCTCGCTGGCCAAGGGCCTTGAGCTGGGCTCGCTCAAACGAGTAGATGAGGTGTTGAGTGAAGCTTCTGGCGTGGGTCACGATCGGATTGCGGTTCTTTCCGGGCCTAATCTCTCGCGTGAAATTGCGGTGCACCAACCGACAGCAACCGTTGTCGCCTCGAGCAATCTTGAATTGGCCAAGGAAATTGCGGGAGTCTGCCACAACTCTTATTTCCGCCCCTATCTGTCCTCGGATGTGATTGGCACAGAAATTGCCGGTGCGACCAAGAACGTTATCGCCGTTGCGATTGGCGCCGCGGAGGGGCTTGGCTTAGGAATTAACACCCGCTCGACCTTGATGACACGTGGCCTCGCAGAAATGACGCGTCTGGGCACAGCCCTGGGCGCAGATCCGGCAACTTTTGCGGGGCTTGCAGGAATTGGCGACTTAATCGCAACCTGTTCGACCACGCTGTCCAGAAATTTTGCTTTCGGACATCGAGTCGGAACGGGCATGAGCGTTGAGGATGCTCTTGCTGCTTCTGCTGGCGTCGTGGAAGGCGTGGCCTCGGCGATTCCAATTCTGCAGCTTGCCCAGTCGATCGGCGTAGACATGCCGATTACGACAGCAGTTGTTGAAGTTGTTGAGGGACGCGCGGGAATTAACGACATGGGGAACATGTTGCTCTCGCGTCCACGAAAGATGGATGGGTGGAAAATTGAGCTGGTCTAAAGGCGCGCGCGGTGCAGGCAAGGTCGATTCTCGCGGTAATCTTGACCCCATGAGTGAAGTCAAACGTCCTCGCGTCCTTGTCGTTTTTGGCGGACGCTCCAGCGAACACTTGGTCTCTTGTGCGACGGCTGCCGGTGTTCTTCATGCTCTTGACCGTGAGCGCTTTGATGTCCTTGCCGTTGGAATTACGCGCGATGGGCAGTGGGTGCGCGTGGATGATAACCCGGAGTTGGTGGATCTTCGCACGGCCTCGGATACGACGATTGTGCCGGGATTGAGCCGCGTAAGCCTGCTTCCTGGCCCGTCTTGTTGAAACCACGTATGACCGGTCTCCTGAAGATCACAATGCCCAAATTGTCGGAGTTGAAGATTTGGGCGTGATCGATGTCGTTCTGCCTCTCTTGCATGGTCCTTACGGTGAAGATGGAACAATTCAGGGTCTCTTCGAGATGTCCGATGTGCGCTACGTTGGTTGTGGCGTAACGTCAAGTTCGGCCTCGATGGATAAGCACTTGACGAAGACTGTCCTTGCCGAGGCTGGGATTTCGGTTGGTCGTTGGGAATTGGTCACCGAGAAGCAGTGGTCGAAGGATCCGCAGGAGGTACGTGCGCGCATTGATGCCTTGGGATACCCCGTCTTTGTTAAGCCCACGCGTGCAGGCTCCTCAGTGGGTATTTCTCGCGTTGATTCTCCCGATCAGCTGGACCTTGCGATTAAGGAAGCAGCCGCGAACGACCCGCGCATCATTGTCGAGGCCATGGCTCATGGTCGCGAGATTGAGTGCGGTGTGCGCGTGCCCGCCGGTGGCGAGGCAATGGCTGCGCCCTTGGGCGAGATTGGGGTTCCCGAAGGGGAGTTCTACGACTACGCCCTGAAGTACGTCGACACTGATGCGATTTCTTTGATGTGTCCGGCGGACATCCCCGCTGAGGATGCGCAGAGGATCCAGAGCATCGCACTGAAGGCTTTCGAGGCCTTGGAATGTGAGGGGTTGGCGCGCGTCGACTTCTTCTACGACGATTCAACCCACGAGATCATCGTCAACGAAGTGAATACCATGCCTGGATTCACTCGCCTGTCCCTGTACCCGCGAGTGTGGGCCGAAGCTGGGATGAGCTACACAGAACTGGTGACCTCGCTGCTTGAAGAGGCTCTTAGTCGTCCCCTGGGACTAAGGTAGGATATCTTCATGACGAAAACACCCAAGGTCACTCTTGTTACTTCCGCGAGCATGCCGGGACTTTTCTCCGATGAAAGCGGGCTTCCCGACGCGCTAGCTGACCGCGGAATGGATCCCCAGATCGCGGTGTGGAATGACCCCGCCGTTGATTGGGAAAAAGCTGGGTTGTGCGTCCTTCGTTCGGTTTCTGACTATGCGACGCAGCGCCAGGAGTTTATTACGTGGGCGCAGTCGGTTCCGCGCCTGCTCAACAACGCCGATATTGTCGAGTGGAACACCGATAAGCACTACTTGAAGGACATGGAAGAACTCGGCCTCCCCGTCATTCCGACCACGTGGCTTGAGCCTTCGCATGGATTCTCCAAGCATCAGGTGCACTCACGTTTCCCTGCTCTTGGTGACTTCGTTGTCAAGCCTGCTGTGTCTTCTGGTGTCCGCGATATTGGTCGCTACACGGCAATTGATACTCTCCAGCGTCAGGCTGCTTTGGCGCAGACGATCGACCTCTTGAACGAGGGGCGCTCCGTCATGCTCCAGCGTTACTTGGAGGACATCGACGTGCACGGCGAAATTTCCCTGGTGTTCTTCAACGGCTTGCTTTCGCACGCGGTCGAAAAGCGTGCGGTACTCCATCCTTCCTCCGTCACGGATCCTTCTATGCACGAGGCCGTGGTTACCGCGCGTCCCGCAGATGCTGAGTCATGGCAATGGGGCGAGCAGATTCGTCAAGTTCTGCACAAGTACATGCGTGCACGCCTGGGACGCGACGAGCTTCTGCTCTACAACCGCGTGGACTTGGTCCCCGACGGCGAAGGTTCCTTCCGAGTCATGGAAGTTTCAGCGACCGATGCTGATCTGTACCTTTCTGCTACGCCTGAGGCTCTGAATAACTTCGCCGACGCGATTTCGACTCGCGCCTTCTGGTGAGAGCGAGCATAACAAGGACGCATTCGACACGTATTCCGGCTCTCCTGCCTGTGCGGTGGGGGAGCCGGTTTTACGTATTGAGGGAGTGAACTTCGTGGTAAGTGCCACGCTTATCGTTTCTGATTTCTCACTTTGCGTGCACTGATGTTAGAGTTTCCCCGTTGCGTTTTTCGCGGCGCTCAATGGTGGCTGTAGTTCAGTTGGTAGAGCACCTGGTTGTGGTCCAGGACGTCGCGGGTTCGAGTCCCGTCAGCCACCCGGATAGAAAAGTCCCGAAGCCTTTGGTTTCGGGACTTTTCTCATGTTGCGGTGCTAGAGTTTCGGCAATGCGTTGATGCGCAGTTGGCACACGTAGCGTTGACGAAGGAGTTCACGATGCCCAAGGTTCGCGCATATGCCTGCGATGATCCTCGTTCGATTTATCACCCAACCATCATTGATATCCGCGAGCCCGGCCCTGGAGAAGTGCTCTTCGACATTAAATATGCCGGAATCTGCCACTCGGATATCCACACTGCGCGCAGCGAGTGGGGGCCGATCCCGTACCCCTTTGTGGGTGGACATGAGATTGCCGGCGTGGTGACTAAGGTCGGTGAAGGAGTCATGAATTTCAAGGTAGGGGACAGGATCGGCGTCGGTTGTTTGCAGGGCTCGTGCAGGCAATGCGAGTACTGCACCGACGGGCATGAACAGTTCTGCAATAATCCTCATGCCTACTGGACTTTCCGCGCGGGTCCTGATGGGAAGCCGACCGCTGGAGGCTATGCCCAGGCTATGACGGTACGTGCAGATTTTGGCTGCCATGTTCCCGATGAAATGGAACTCAGTGATGCCGCGCCTTTGATGTGTGCGGGAATCACCATGTACTCACCGCTGCGCCGCTGGGGTGCGGGACCGGGAAAGAAAGTCGCCATCGTTGGCATGGGTGGCCTCGGACATATGGGTGTCCAGATCGCGGCCGCGATGGGCGCGGAAGTTTCGGTGATTTCTCATGGGCGTTCCAAGGAGGAGGATGCACGTCGTTTTGGTGCCACTGCCTTCTATGCAACCTCGGAAGAGGGCACGATCGAATCGTTGGCCTCGTCTTTTGACATCATTATCTGCACGGTGAGCGCGGACGATCTGGATTATCCGGGACTTGTGCGGGCACTCAAGCCTTTCGGTGTCTTCGTTGACGTTGGTTTGCCCGAGAACCCGATGGTGATCCCCATGCGAGCGGTTGTCAATGGAAACAAGGTCGTTGCAGGATCGCAGATCGGTGGCATTGCTGAAACTCAGGAAATGCTGGAGTTTTGCGCCCAGCACGGCGTGCGTCCCGTGATTGAGATCATCGATGGTGATTCCATTACTGAGGCCTACGACAAAGTTGTGGCCTCGAAAGTGCGCTATCGCTTCGTCATCGATACCTCGACGTTCTAGGAACTGGTTACTGCTGTGATTTCGTGATGCACAGCATGGATTGCTCGTAGAAAAACTGCATTTTCGAAGGCTATGCGTACTGTAGACTAGCCTTAACAGAGCCCCGGTCAGGCCTCTTCCCCTTTGGGTAATGCACAAATGACCGGGGCCATTTTTTACCAGCAAAGGTGCTGTTTGATGGATGCCTCGATAGATAAAAAGTGGCTCAGCTACGGTGATCAGCTTGAGTTGCTCGTTCGGCGTGGTATGCGAATTAAGGACCAGAGCCGCGCAGAAAGATTACTTTCCTATGTGAGCTACTACCGTCTTTCGGGTTACTTCCGGTACTGGCAGAAAGACCCGAGCTACGGTGATGACTCCTTTATCGATGGAACAAGTTTTGAGAGGATTTATGACCTCTATGAAGCGGAGAGAAAACTCTCTAGCGTTTGTAAGGAGTTGCTCGCAAAATGTGAGATCCTCCTGAGGACTCGCTTTGCTCATCACTATGGCGAATCCTTTGCGCCGTCAAAATCCTTTGCCTACGGAAAAGGCTTCACGCAACCTCCATCGGTCGATGAAGACCTGATTCAAGAACGAATACTGTCTGATCTAGATAGGAGTAAAGATTTATTTATTGCTCATTATCGGGATGACATTAAACAAGGTTCGCATTTTGTGCCTCAGGCATACGACAGGATGCCTATTTGGGTTGCAGTTGAGGCACTGAGTTTTGGAACGCTTTCGCGAATGATCGAAGCATCCGGTGAATCTGGAGTTCTGGATGCAATGGCAAGCTCTTTGGGAACTACTCGAAGAGTTTTGCCTTCGCAAGTCCGCTCTTTCGTTTATCTGCGTAATCGAACTGCTCACTATGGTCGATTGTGGAACATCTCTGTCCGAGACAGCCCCGCATTGCAGAAGACAAAGAGGAGAATACGGCGGGATTACAGGCCTTTCGATGAACAGTCAGTGTATGAGATTCTTGTTGCACTGCATGATCTCGGGAAGCGTGCCGGAATCTGCGAAGACGTGCTTGGGTTATACATTGAGCCTTTGCTTAAAAACCAACCGCTACTCGCATATGGGATTAGTACCCCAAAGAGATATGGGGAGGTGCCGCGCGAGGTTCTTTTGGGTAACGAATGAACGCACACACGAACCGAGCATGGGCGAGAAACTTCTATTGAATAACGAAAGGGGCCCCGGAAAACCGGGGCTCCTTCTTTCGGAGCGGATGACGGGAATCGAACCCGCACCATCAGCTTGGAAGGCTGAGGTTCTACCATTGAACTACATCCGCGTGCGGATCGATATTACCTGATTGTTTGTGCGATTGCGAAATTTAGGGTGGAGTCCCGTATTATGGGATCCGCAGACGACAGTCTCACGGGGTGTAGCGCAGCTTGGTAGCGCATCTGCTTTGGGAGCAGAGGGTCGCAGGTTCAAATCCTGTCACCCCGACTTTTTATTGCCAGCCCGGCCACGGCCTCGTCAAGGAGAAGAAGCGCTATGAGGGAATGCAGGAAGCGCCCCCTCACCTCATGCTTACAAGCGCGGAATGTTACGCATATTCGACGTTGCCATTGAAACGACCTCGCCAGCGCCACGGTTTAAGACGATCTTGCTCATCGCTGTTGCGAAACCAATCACCTGGCCCGAACGGATCTCAGGAGGAAGCGAAAGCGCATTCGGATCGGTCATGACTTCAACCAGGGCCGGGCCGTCGAAAGCGAAGGCTTCCTCGAGAGCCGCGCGCAGACGCGTTGGCTCCGTGACGCGCTCGCCGTGGAAGCCGACCGCAGAAGCAACATCAGCGTAGTTGACATCGTGGACATCGGTGCCGTAATCGGGAAGACCGTTAACCAGCATCTCCAGCTTGACCATGCCCAGCGTCGAGTTATTGAATACGACAACCTTGATGGGCAAATCATGCATGCGCGCGGTGACCAATTCGCCCAAGAGCATTGCGAGACCGAGACAACCTGACGATTCGGGTATGCGACCTGGGCGCCAATAGCCATCGGGAGAGCATTCGCCATCGAACCGTGGAGCAAAGAGCCAATCAGGCGACGGCTCCCGAGGGGATCGATGTAACGCGCAGTCCACACGTTACACATACCGGTGTCGGCAGTGAAGACTGCATCCTTTGCAGCAACCTCGTTGAGGATGTGTGCCGCATACTCGGGATGGATCGGCTTCATGTGCTCCGCATTGCGCGTGTAGGCGCCGACGGGGGAGTGCATGATCTTCGAGTGTTTCTTCATCTTTGCCTTGAGGAAAGCATCCGAACGATCGCGGTCAAGCAACGGTAAGAGCGCTGCGATCAGGGGTTTGACGTCACTGTGAATGGGAAGCGAAACATCGGTACGACGGCCCAGCTTTTCTGGACGGTTCTCAACCTGAACGGTGAACGTATTGGGCAGGAACTGATCGTAGGGGAAGTCGGTACCCAGCATGATGAGAACATCGGCATCGTTCATGCCTTCAGCAGCGGCACCATAACCCAGCAGGCCGGTCATACCCACATCAAAGGGGTTGTCGTACTGGATAAAATCCTTACCGCGCAAAGTATGGCCGATTGGGGCCTTCAAAACATCAGCGAGTTCGATGACCTCATCGTGTGCGCCCTCAACACCGGCACCGGCAAAGATGGCAACCTTCTTTGCACGGTTGAGGACGTCTGCGAGCTGGCGGACATCCTCCTCATTCGGGGTGAGCACGGGACGGCGGGAGGGAACGTACTTTGGTGAAGGCGAGCTTGCCTTGAGATCAGAGACATCGCCAGGAAGACTGATGACCGAGACTCCAGAAAGCTCAACGGCATGGCGGATCGCGGCGTTGACGACGCGGGGTGCCTGCTCGGCGCTGGAAATCAGCTCGTTATAGACCGAGCACTCGTTGAAGAGGCGATCGGGGTGGGTTTCCTGGAAGTACATCTGGCCGATCTGGACGCTGGGAATGTGCGAGGCGATAGCCAAGACAGGTGCGCCCGAGCGTTGGGCGTCATAGAGACCATTAATGAGGTGGAGGTTTCCCGGGCCGCATGAACCTGCGCAGACAGCGAGCTTGCCGGTGAGCTGGGCCTCGGCTGCCGCGGCGAAAGCAGCGGCTTCCTCATGACGGACGTGAACCCAGTCAATCCCGCCCTTTTTGCTGCCGCCAGACTTACGGATTGCATCGACGACGGGGTTGAGTGAGTCGCCAACGATGCCATAGACGCGGTGGACGCCGGCGTCGATGAGTTGGGCAACAAGCTGCTCTGCAACGTTCATAGTCGCTCCTTGGTTAAAGTGTGCACGCCCCGCAAGCTATCAACCATCAAGCGAATACTTACGGTTCGCGCCGAACAAAACCAGTGTAGTGCGACGAAAGTCCTAGTGATTCGTTAGCGTGAGGCAAAGAACGTTTACAGGAGTGAGGCAGAAAACGAAGCTGGGGGTTATCAGCTTTTCCGAGTCCTTGAAGTCTTCCCCTTATGCCTCGCCTTGGTCGCTGAGCTGCTTCTCAATATCTCGAGCAAGAGCGCGAAGCTTGCTCCCGCTGGAGTGAGCCTTCTTCGCAGTCTCATTGAGCTCAGTGACCAGGTCACGCAGTGCATCTGTATCACCAAGTTGGGTGTAACAGTCGGCCAATGCAGCAAGTGGGAAGGGGTAGTTCTGGCTATCCTTAATCTCTTTTTGCATCTCGTGGGACTGCCTCAAAATCGGGATGGCGATCTCGGGCTCATTTCGCTTCATGTAGACCCATCCCCGGATGTACTCGATACCCGCCCGAAGGAAAATAAGCTCCTCGGAATCAATGGTTTCGCTATGAGAATCCAGCCATGAAATGCCAGCTTCTGCTGCCAGCAGTGCCTGATCCTTATCGTCATCCGAAGGGCTACCAGAGGGAACAGTCAGGTAGACATTCGCCTGCATACGACGTAGGGCAATGACGGAAGAATGATCGTTCATACGCTCGGCAACCTTGAGCGCGTTCGTGATGGCCGTTAGACGAAGCGAACGATCGCCCAGTTCCTCTGCTGCCTTATTCGCAATTTCGCCTGCACGAGAGGCAGTCGGGAAGCAACCGCATTCGATCAGTCCCGGAATTGCCGCTGTTGCCGTATCAAAGGCTTCCTGATCGTTGTCAATGTTCAGGTAATACTCTGCCAGCGCTGTACGCAACAAGGCGGCCATCGTTTTGCCAAACCAAGATCCCGTGCAGGACAGAATCGCCTGCTCAAGGATTTCGATTGCTTCCTCGCGTCGCCTCACCGCGACAAAAGCATCCGTGATGAACTTGGTTTAGGCCAGTCCAAGAGAACGCAGAGGTGTACGCGAAATGATCTCGTTCATTCGCGTTGCCTGGGAAGCTGCCTCGGCTGATTCACCGGCCTTCAGACTTGCGACACAAATGATCAAGCGTGCGAAGAAAGCCGTGTAGGGGTCCTGCGTCGTCGAGCGTAGGACTTGGTCAGCTGTCTGGGCTGCGCGTCGAAAATCCTGTGCCTCAAGAGCGAGTTCGGCGCGTTCCAAAAGGATTGTGCGCTTGAAGGCTTCTGGCTTGGTACCGCTGCGCAGGCAAGCCGGCTTCAGGGATTCGAAGATATCAAGGCTATGCATTGCCTTCTCAATATCGCCACATTCGAGATAGTTTTCGCCGCAGGTCGAGAGGCTATCCTCGATGGTGGACAGATCGAATGCGCTGATCTTTCCGCGGTTGATCGTCGGCACCATTTGGGCAATCTGACTCGTGAAGCGATCAAGGAATTCACGTACGCTCGCGCGGAAATCGGCAGAGACTTCTTCACCTTGCCACGACAAACGACTGAACTCGCAGGAATACTTGAGGAGCTCGAGCTGTGAGCTAAACAATTCCTTGCGGCTCATGATTGTGCCGGCTCGCCCGAAAACCTTTGCAAAGAAACCGGGAGTAACAACCGGGGCATCATCGCTCATCGAGGCGATCACCGGTGCGACGCGCGCATAGATACCTTCGAAAGCGCTGTATTGTTTGCCTAATGTCATGAGCGTCTTTGCGAAGTCGGCAAAGAGCAGAGCCTCTTCAGGATTGCTGGTATCGAAGTCCAGGTCCGCGATGTTTTCGGATGAAGCTAAGGCCCAGTCGGTGAGAACATTGCTTTCAACACTGAAACCAATGGCATCGCCAATTGCGATATAGCGATCAAAAGCTTCGCGCATCGAAGTCGGAGCTTTCGGAACGCTGTAATCAACGGCCGGATAGGGGTCCGTCTCATCAATCGTTTCACTCTTGCCGCGGGAAGAGCGCGAGGGAGGAATCGGGCGGGCCTCTTGTCCTTCAACCGTAGAAATCGGCTCCGGCATACTCTCGCGTTCGCCCACGAGTTCAAAACGCCACTCGCTATTCGCACGCTTTTCGGCCTCGTCGTCAACGGGACCAGCCTCAATAATTTCACGAGTCAGCACAGTGCAGTAGTCATTTCCATTGCGCCTATCGAAGAGCGCAGCCACGTCTAAAGCCCACCCGCTCAGTCGATCGGCGACCTCAGACAGAGGCGCATTGGCGTCAAGTCGTGGACCCTCGCACCACTGGGAGTGCCCCGTGCACAGCGCTCCCAAGGGATCCTCTCCCTTACCGCGCCTAGCGGCCTCGCGCGCGGTCAGTGCGGCGCCTCGGAGATAATCCATGAGCAGCGAGGCGTTCTCCGCCTGAGAAGTCAAAGCGATGCTGTCGCGCAAGATATCGAGTGCGCGTTGCCACCTACCTGAGCGCACAAGGAACTCCATGTGCAGGCCAAGGTAATCCATATTGTTAGCGACGCCACGATGGTTATGGTATGAGCGTACGTGTGCTTCCCAAGCGGTGTCCGGACGACCAGACATCAGGAGGGGAATCATTGCATGAGCGCGAATACTGTAAGGCTGAGCGGCGCAGGCCCCCTCCTCGTCGAAGAGTGGCATTGCGGTGGCAACCGCGCGCTCCCAGTCCTTGCGGGCCGCGGCCTCGGCAATCTGCTTCTCAGGATCGCTGCCAGCGCAGTCACAGATCTCATCGCGAGGGGTTGCGCGCCACAAGGTCAGCGCCTCGCGGGCCTCGTCAAGGTCACCCTTGCGCAGTGCGAGCATGACGCGCACCCCGTGGACAACGTGCATGGAAAAGCCCTGTTCAGAGACAAATCGCGCCAAACCGGTCGTCAGTTCCTCGAGCTGCTCGCGGGAAACAGCGGGGTTACGCCCCGCGGCCGACACGGTTCCCTTGTAGAGCCATGCGAGTTCTTCGATCTGCTCGGCATCAAAATCCATCGGATTCTTCTCGAACATGTTCAGGAGGGTTGAAAGAGGGGCCAAAGCCTTCCACTCTTCATTTCCCTGCTGATAGGACATGGTGAGTTCGAGGTAGGCATCGATCTTCAGATCGGTCTCACCTTCGAGGGCATCTGCCCACATCGCTGCTTGCGCGACCTGCGCGCTTCGAGAGGGAGCCCAGGGGAGTTGCGAGGCGTACTCGAGGAGCTCGCGGACTTCTTGTGCATTTGGCATGGCTGGAGGGTCCTTTGAAGAGAAGGGGTCGATCAATTGGAGGTGTCGTCGAGTGCGGAATCAAGCAGGGAACCACGGAGCTGCGCAGCCCATGCGCGTTCCTTGGGTCCCAAAGTTTGCCGTCCCGCCAAGAGGCTCTGGACGTAGAGTCCGCGCAGAACATTCGAGGCCGTCTGCGGGACACTGCTTGCGTGGATCAGTCGCGTGATGAGCGAGTTAGAGCGATTGAGAACCAACCGGGGTGGCTTGGAATTCGCGAAAGGATCGCTGACCCCCATGATCCCCGCCCACATCTTCGAGGCCTGTGCCTGAGAATTGCGCTGGACGTGGCGTCCCGCGAAATCCGGGTCCGGCAGATAGAGCGCGGGAAGAGTCAGAGGGGTAAAGCGGCGAAGGACAACTTCGCAATCCGAGGGGT
>USHU01000006.1 GCA_900554605.1 uncultured Actinomyces sp. | reverse complement strand
TTCCTGCGGGACAGCACCGTAAATCTGCATTCCAACCCCTAAAGGTGAAGCCAGCGGAAAACCGCCGGCCCCACACAACATCTGTATCCCCTCAACACTCTTGTTACAGAGGAATTACGCGATTACTCGAGCTCAAAAGCACCCGTGTACAGCTGGTAGTACACGCCCTTTTGAGCAATCAGTTCGTTGTGGCTTCCACGTTCAATAATACGGCCGTGATCCAGGACCATAATGGCATCGGAATTGCGGACCGTTGACAGACGGTGTGCAATGACGAAGACCGTACGCCCCTCCATGAGGTTATCCATGCCGTTCTGGACCAGTGACTCAGTACGCGTATCGATCGACGAGGTCGCCTCGTCCAGAATCATCGCCGGCGGATCGGCAACAGCTGCACGCGCAATAGACAGCAACTGTGCCTGCCCCTGCGAGAGGTTTGACCCATTGCCGCTGAGCTCGGTCTGGTAACCATCGGGCAGACGCTCGATGAAGGAGTGCGCATTCGCGAGCTTTGCAGCTGCGATACATTCCTCATCTGTCGCGTCCAGTCTCCCAAAGCGGATATTGTCCATGACGGTACCGGTAAAAAGCTTCACATCCTGAAGCACGACGCCCAGCGAGCGACGCAAATCAGGCTTATGAATCTTCCTGATATTGATACCATCAAAGCGGATCTTGCCATCGGCAATATCGTAGAAACGGTTGATCAGGTTGGTGATGGTTGTCTTACCTGCACCCGTCGCACCAACGAAGGCGATCTTCTGACCGGGGGTTGCCCACAGTGAGATATCGTGCAGAACCATCTTCTTCCCGTCGTAGGAGAAGTCGACATTTTCCATGACCAACTCGCCGCGTAGACGCGTGTAGGTGACCGTTCCGTCGCTGTGGGGGTGGCGCCATGCCCACACTCCCGTGCGTTCCTCCGTGGGGTGGACCTCGCCGTTCTCATCGACGCGCGCGCGGACCAGTGTCACGTAGCCCTCGTCTTCTTCGCTCTCTTCTTCCATGAGCGCGAAGACTCGCGAGGCTCCTGCCAGACCCAGCGCGATCATCGGGACCTGCATCGAGGCCTGCCCCAGCGTCTGCGTAAAGTTACGCACCATGCCCAGGAAGGAGACGACAATACCGACGGTGATTGTGCCCATTCCCGCAAAACCAAGATTCGGGGCGTGCAACTCGATCATGACCCCGCCGATGAGTGCGACCAGGACGTAGAGGATATTTCCGATGTTTCCCAGCGCCGGCATGAGCATATTGCCAAACTGGTTAGCGCGCTCCGAATCGTTGAAGAGCTGGTGGTTGTATGTGAGGAACTCTTGCTTGACGGCGTCTTCGTGGTTGAAGACCTTGATGACCTTCTGGCCATCCATCATTTCTTCGATATATCCTTCTTCGTCTGCCAGCGAGCGCTGCTGGGCAACCATGAATTTCGCTGAGCCGCCGCCCATCTTCTTGGTTACGCCGAACATTGTTCCCGACATCAAAAGGACCACAAGTGTCAGCCACACCGAGTAGCTCAGCATAGTTGCGAGCAGCGCAAGGATGGTCAAGATCGAGGAGATCAAGGTCGGGATCGACTGACCGATCAACTGACGAATCGCATCCGTATCGTTCGTGTAGGTCGACATCACCGCGCCGTGCGGGTGCGTATCAAAGAACTTCAGGGGCAAGGACTCCATGCGATCGAACATGTCGTCGCGCATCTTCTTCAAGGTGCCCTGGGTGATGATGGCCATCAGTCGCGTGTAGATGAAGGAACACACGATTCCCGATCCGAAAACAATCCCCATCACGGTAACGATGCGGATCAAGGTCGGCATCACCGCGGGAAGGCCCTGTTCCATACCGGGGAGGATGACACGGTCAACGATTTGCTGGAGGAAGATCGCACCAACGGCCGATGCGATTCCCGAAACAATGATGCACACGAAGACCACAAGGAGAAGACCCTTGTAATTCGCCCACAGGTACTTAAGGAGTCGGCCGAGAGGCTTGGGGACGCCTTCAAGCTTGTGCGGATCCTTTTCTTCCGCTTGCAGTGTCTGTTCTTTGTGCTCTGTTTGCTGCGTCGTCATCTCAGGCCACCTCGCTTTCGCTCGGGCTGTTTTGCGTGTCGTACAGTTCGCGGTATTCGCCGCCCAAGTCCAGAAGCTCTTGGTGCGTGCCGTGTTCCTTAATGCGCCCGTCATCCAAAACGATGATCTGGTCGGCGTGCTGAACTGAAGAAATGCGCTGGGCGATAATGATCGTTGTCGTATCGGGGATTTCCGTTTCGAATGCCTGTCGAATCAAAGCGTCGGTCTTGGTATCCACCGCGCTGGTGGAATCATCCAAAATGAGGATCATGGGCTTCTTGAGGAGCGCGCGAGCAATGCACAGGCGCTGCTTTTGGCCGCCAGAAAGGTTGGCGCCGCCTCGTTCGACCATGGTGTCGTAACCGTCGGGGAATTGGCGGATGAACTCGTCTGCCTGCGAAAGCTCGCACGCGTGGATCAGCTCCGCATCGCTCGCGTCCGGGTTGCCCCAACGCAGGTTTTCTTTGATCGTTCCCGAGAAGAGGATGTTCTTTTGGAGGACGACGGAAACTGCATCTCGCAGAGGTTCGAGGCGGTAGTCGCGAACGTCGATCCCGCCGACCGTGACCTTTCCTTCGGTGACGTCATAGAGGCGAGGGATCAGCTGAATAAGTGAGGTCTTTGCTGAACCTGTTCCACCGACGATGCCCAGTGTTGAACCGGCGGGAATGGTCAGGGAGATATCCGATAGAGCGGGGCGCTCCGAGTCTTCCCTGTACTTAAAGGTGACGTTTTCGAAAGTGATATCCCCGGTCGGGACCTCGCGGATACCGTATTCGGGAGAGGTCAGTGGAGACTCGTAACGAAGAACCTCCGCGATACGATTCGCGGATTCTCCGGCGATCGTGATCATGACGAAGATGAAGGCGAGCATCATCATGGCCGTCAGGATTTGGATGCCGTAGGTGATCAGGGCCGAGAGCTGGCCTGTGGTCAACTCCGTGCCACCAGAGGCAACAATCATCTGCGCACCAATGAAGTCCACCAGCATGATTGCCCCGAAGATGAAAAGCATCATGACGGGTGTATTGAGCGCCAGAACCTTTTCGGCGAAGGTGAAGTCTGCTCGTACTTCCTCTGAGCGCTTAGCGAAACGAGTCTTTTCGTACTCTTCGTTGACGAAGGACTTTACAACTCGGATGCCTGCGATGTTCTCTTGGACGGAGTTATTCAGGGCGTCATATTTCTTAAAGATTCGGCGGAAAACCGGGAAAATGAAGATGATGATTCCAAACATGATTGCCGCCAGGAAAGGCAACATGATGAGGAAAATCAGGGACATGCGCCAGTTGATGCGAAGCGTCATGACGATCGAGAAGACAACCATCAAAGGGACGCGGACGGCAACACGGATAATCATGCCATAGGCGTTTTGGACGTTTGTCACGTCCGTTGTCATGCGGGTAACCAGAGAGGATGTCGAAAAACGATCGACATCCCCGAAAGAGAAATCCTGAACCTTGAAGAAGAGGTCTTGACGCAGATGCTTTGCCAGACCGGCTGCTGCGGTTGCTCCGAAACGGGCGGCGAGGATGCCGAAGAGGAGCGAGAACATCGCCATAACCAACATGAAGACGCCCAGGCGCACGACCGGGGTGAGCGCGCCGCCTTGAAGGTGATCAACCAAGGAGGCCATGACCAGGGGGAGGAAGCACTCAAGAATGACTTCTCCCGTAACAAAAAATGGCGTCAGGAGTGATGCACGACGATACTCGCGAAGGCTCCTCAATAAGGTACGAATAATTGACATATAGTACTGAACCCCTGGCTGATTACTGTGTGTAGCACATGCCTACCTGGCGGTGTCTTGAGCACGGAGCCCCGCTGCGACAACGATAGGAATGCCGAAAAGATGTGATGTCTTCATATTAACCGTCGTCGTATCAATTGGCATTGCGCGCTATTTTCTCCGCCATTCTCATTCATAGCTTATTCATAGCTTGACCCCAAAGCTCCCACAGATTCGCCTCGTACATTTGCAATATCAGACATCGGGGGTCGTAAGGCCCCGTCTCCTTTTACCTGTTGAGGGACGCTGTTTTTTACGCATATTGTGTTGATGGGATGCACTGTGGGGGTCGGTTTCACCGGCCCCCACAGTGTTTTCCTATCCATGCAGCTCTCTTCCATAAAAGCCACTAAATCTTCAAACTTTCTTTCGGTATACTGCCCCCCAGAACAACCTGCTCACACACGGGAAAACTAGAGGAGCGCGAGCAATGACGAACGAACAGGTAGTACCGCAGGCGATCCCCGAAAAGCAGACCGAGGACAGCATTCCTACTCGCCGCCTCGACCCCGCCGCCGACGTACTCGGGGAAGCTGAGTGGACCTGGGGATTTTCTACCAAGCACACGCTCTCAACGATGCTTTACCTTCTTCTCCTCCCGGTGGCCATCATGCTTCTGCGCGCGGGGCTGACCAGTCGTGAGATCCCATTCCTCACCATCTCGGTACCCATGGGGGTTTTCTTAACCGCTCTGGGCGCTCAGAGCCGTTCATTTCTACTCTGCACGATTTCCGTCATGATTCTGCTCTTCCCGGTCTATCTCGTCGTCTACGGACTTCTTTTTAATCCGTAATAGACAGTGAGGCCAGTGAGCTCTTATCCGCGGACTTCACTGACATGTGTTACCACGCGCGTCCGGGGATACATCGAGATGGTAAAAGTGTCCTCGTAGATGCAGTGCTTACGTAGTTGTCTGTATGCGTGAGTATTCGTGTAATTCGTGCCGTCAGTGAACTTCAGATTGATCTCTTCGCCTGACTCCTTCGCCAAGGTGACACGCGTGGTAAATATGCGGGTGTTTAAATTTCTCCTGCGCATCACGGTTGATGTTTCTTCTTGATGATCGAGGCAGCGCACGGTGAGTTCCTGGCTGCCAGAGATTGCATCTGCCACGACCTGGGCGCATAAGACCGACCCCATTCCGACAAGACCGCAGTCGATGGCAACCAGCCCAACGCATAACACTTTTGACATCGTAGGAGACAAACGGCGACGGAATCGCACCGCATCGCGCACGCTTCCCTGAGCACACCGCTTGATGATGGGAATCAACAACATCGCAACAGCAATGGGTGTCACGCACACAAGAGCCCAGCTCACCAACGCAAAAGACCACAATTTTGGCGACATGAGGTAGAAGAGTGGCCCGGTGATTCCAGTGATGATGAATAACCACAGGTTGACTGTTCCACGCCGACTCATTGAGCGAAGCGATAGCAGTGGTTTCACCTTTACTCCTGCCCGAGTGCCCTCTCCAATGCACTCAGCCCCATTGCCAGCAGCGCGGAATCACTTCCCTGTGCCTGGCTCATCGATTGATCGACAAGTTCGCGCCATGGACCTTGCCGCAGAACACAACCATTCTTCAATACGATGATCCGCGCGTCCAGTGCCGCGGCATCTTCAATCTGGTGCGTGGCCATAACGATCGTCCTGCCCACGAAGCGCTGCGCAATCAACTCGCGCAAGCCGCGCGCCGCCTCGACGTCGAGTGCTGCCATCGGTTCATCCAAGAGCAGCACATCCGGGTCCACGACCAGCGCTCGCGCGAGCGCGATTCGCTGTGCTTGGCCCCCAGACACCTGCGCAGGCCGACGCTGCTCCAATCCTGCCAAACCCACAGACTCCAGGGCTTCGCGCGCACGCGCCTCGGCCTCGGCAGTGGGAATGCCCACGCAACGCAAGGGGAAGGCAACATTGGCGAGCACACTCATGTGAGGGAATAGAACGGGCTTCTGCTCCAAGGTTGTGATCTTCGGCTGGCGACCTGAAGCGCCATCTGACCACTGCCAGGTACAGGTCATCTGCGGAGCATCGAGGGAAGCAGAGAGCACCGACAAAAGCGTGCTCTTCCCCGAACCGTTGTGCCCCATAAACGCCGTGACGGCGCCGCCCTGACAGGTGAGGTCGACATCGATATGCCGCTCGGGAAGCTTTCCGGCAATCCGCACGCCGGGGACGGGGCGGTGTGGAGGCTGGTCCTGCGCGTCTCCATTCTCATTCCCGAGGCCGTGGCCGGGCTGCGTAGCCATGCGCGAGGCCGCGGGAACTTTCGGCTCATCGGTGGAGGTCCCGCTCAGAAGACGCGAATACCACCACTGCGAAAAGGCCGAAGCACCGCCAACCAACACCAACGCAACAAAGACCAAGATGACGGAGAGCATCAGGGCCATATCGGTCGATTCTTCGCGCTGAAGATAGATCTCCAAAGGAAGAGTACGGGTTACTCCGGCAAGGGAACCCGCAAAAGTAATGGTTGCGCCGAACTCTCCCAGCGCACGCGAGAAGGCCAGTGCCGTCGAAGACACCAGAGCTGGGATCATCAGCGGCAGGGTGACCGACCACAGCGTCCGAGAAGGCGAGGCTCCCAGCCCACTCGCAACGCGTTCCTCATTGAAACCGCGAGTACGCAATGCACCTTCAAGTGAAGAAACAAAGAAAGGTAGTGACACGAAGGTCTGCGCCATAATGACCGCGACCGTTGTGAAAGCAATATTGATGCCGAAGATTTGCAGATAAGCACCAATTAGACCTCTGCGACCCCAGGTGATCAAGAGCGCCAAGCCCGCGACGACCGGAGGAAGAACCATCGGCAAGGTGACCATAGAGCGCAGGACTCGCGACCACCATGTATCGCGCGCCCTGGCACACACCAGTGCTAAAGGAAGCCCGACAATAATGCAGGCAAGGGTCGAGGCAAGACAGGTACGCAGCGAAAGGGCAAGGGCCTGCGAGCCCAGTGCTTGAGTGAAGAGATGGGGAAATTGAACCCAATCGATGCGTACGAGAAGCGCAATGAAGGGAACGAGAAGAAATAGAACAGCACAGGCTGCGGGGAGAGCGATCCAACGCGGGATCCCCGCATGCCTCTGCGTGCGTCTCATCGGTATGAATTCTGTTCTCTTCGGGATCTCAGCCCTGATCAGAGGCAATCGGACCCGAGAAGCCGTACTTCTTCAGCACTGCCTGTCCCTTTTCGGAAAGAACAGCGTCAATGAACTTCTGCGCGGCTTCCTTGTTTTTTGCGGAAACGGTCAGAGCGATGGGGTACGAGTTCACGACCTCGTTTGCACGGGCAATCTCGATGGTTTCGACCTTGTCGCCCGCGGCCTTCGCATCGGTCGCATAGACGAGGCCTGCGTCGGCTTCACCGCTCTCGACCTTTGCGCGTACGTCCGTTACCTTCTGTTCTTCAGAAACAGGGTTGAGCGTGACGCCGAGCTTTTCCGCCAACTGCTTGGTTGCGTTACCGCAGGGAACACCCTGTGCGCACACAACGAGCTTCTTGCCATCAAGAGAGGAATCAAGACCGGTAATCTTTCCTGGATTCCCCTTGGGAACAATCAATGTCAGGACATTAGATGCGAAGGGCTTCGGCGTATCCACAAGCTTCGCGTCGCTCGCTTTGGCCATGTTCTTCTGATCCGCAGAGGCGAAAACGTCAGCAGGTGCGCCTTCCTTCATTTGGTCAACCAGAGTCGATGAGCCCTGGAAGTTGAAGGTCACCTTGATGTTCGGATCACTTTCCTTGAGGACCGTGTCGGCGATCTCGGGGAATGCCTTGTTGAGCGAGGCTGCTGTGAAAACCTTGAGTTCGACGGGCGTTGCGCTGGCAGTCGGCGCCGTTGACGAGGCCTCGGAGGAACTAGAAGAAGCTGATCCACTTCCTCCCGAACATGATGAAAGAGTAATGAGACTTAGTGCCGCGATGACGGCAAATCTATTGAAAGACTTCACAGGTTCCCTCCGCGCGGGATTTGAAGAGAAACATTCGTTGCTTTGATTTGTGCCATAGCAATGGAGCCAACCTCAAGCCCCAGCTCACGCACCCCTTCGGTGGAGATCAGAGAGACGACTCGATAGGGACCACACTGCAAATCGACTTGGCTCATTACAGTGTCACTGCGGATAGCAATTACCAGCCCTTGAAGGTGGTTTCGAACGGATTGAGTATCCTGACCGGCTGCAATCTGGTGGACCTCGGGTTGGTTGACAATGAGCTCAGCAACCGAAGCTCCGTCAATGCGCAGAGGACCACTGTGTCCATCATTTTCGACGCGCCTGACTAGGCCTTCGTCGAGCCAACGGCGGATCGTATCGTCACTGATTCCGAGGAGAGTTGCAAGAGTGGAAACTTTGTAGTGAGGCACTCAATTAGTCTAATGGAAACAAACAGATTTCTCCGAATAAATTGAGCTTAATTGATGAAATCTCCGCAAATGCGTCATTCTCCTGATGCGTGACGCACGGGAATGTCTTCAAAGAGCACTCGACATCCACAATCATCAGCAAAGGGAACAACCGTCAAAGAAATGGCTCCATTGCTCAGCTCCTCGACAATTTGGCGAACAGCAGAGCCATGCATCCGACACACGATCTGTTGAAGACGATCGTCCCCAATTCCCACGTAGGGACAGGAATTAATAGAGAGGTTTCCGTCATCGGTATTCTCGGCGCGGAAGCCACGCGTCGACAGGAACACCCTCAACAAGGAAAAGAGTGCCTCCTGATCATCTCGAGCCGCATCAAAAGCTCCTGATTCACGAATGAGGTCGACGTACTGCTGCCCCCAATTGCGCCCCATCGCGTCAGCGAGCTGCTTCCCGCCATCTTCCGCCTGAGCCATTGCCGAGGCCGCAGCAATAAGAAGTTCTGTCGACTGACGCTGGAGGCGAGCTGCGTCTTCAAGGACAGCAATTTCGTAGTACATCGCGGGACGACCGCGACCTTCGGGCGAATGCGTGCGGCGCACGACCAAACCTTGTTCGAGTAAGGGGATCAGGGTCTCACGGACAGAGTTCTTGTGAATGCCAAGGTACTCGGCAACCTCAACGACGGTTGCCTCTCGACCAATATCTGTCAACGCATGCAAAACCTTGCGTTGAGCGGGAGACGCGGTCGCTAGTTGGGCCATCATGTCTTCAATACCAACGGGCCCGGCCTTCGTCTCGCTACCGATCACTGCCTCTCCTTGTGTGCCATGTGTTACGGGATATGTTCTTCATTCTAATGCAGAGGAAATTTGTTGCCCCAGCACGTTTCAAATGGTGAGGCCGTATGCGCTGGTCAGCGCATACGGCCTCAGTGTTTCAACCGATTTACGCGCCCTGGTAGGGAGCGTCATCAGATGGGAAGTCCTTGCTCGACGGTCCTGCAGCGCCACCTCGAACCGGAGTCCATCCACGAGCCGGCTGCGAAGCAGCGGTCGCGGCCGAACGTGAACGATAGACGACATAGGGGCGAGTCGGGTAGGCGACAGGGGCAGAAAGAACATGCACCAAGCGCGTGAAAGGCCAGACCGCGAACAGGATCAGGCCAGCAATGATGTGCAGCTTGAATTGAAGCGGAACATCGGTCATCAAGGAGACATCGGGCTGGAACATGAAGATCGAACGGAACCAAACCGAGATCGTCTCACGGTAGTTGTATCCGCCGTCCTTACCCAGAATCTGCGTTGTCAGCGTTGCAGCACCGCCAAGGAAGATCGCAACGGACAAAAGCACGTACATGATGATGTCGTTACGCGTAGTTGCCAGGCGCACAGACTTCTTCACAATGCGACGGTAGAGCAGACCCAGCAGGCCCACCAAGGTCATGAGTCCAGCGATACCACCACCAATGATCGCAACCATGTGGTAGGCATGCTCGCTCACTCCCATGGCCTCGGTCCACGACTGCGGAATCACCAAGCCCATGACGTGACCCAGCGCCACACCCAAAATACCGAAGTGGAACAAGGGCGAGGATAGTCGCAGGATACGCCCTTCGTTGAGCTGGGAGGAACGTGAAGTCCATCCGTACTGATCACTGCGGTAACGCCAAATCAACCCACCGATCAGAAGGGTGAATGAAATGTAGGGAAGCACTCCCCAGAGGAAAAGGTTCATGACAATCCTTAGAGTTCGTTCTCACCCGCGGGCGAAAGAAGGGACGACGGAGTTTGTACTGTGGGCCAAGGAAGATCACCGCGATCAGCCATTCCCACCATTTCGCTGGGAGGACCTTGACGGACAAGGGTCTGCATACGGGCAAAAGTAGCCTCGTCTACCTCGGGCAGCGCCATACGCAAGGCAGCAACAACATGCGCCCACGGAGAGGACAAAGACAGCAACGCAGCGTGAAGAATCTCGATTCCTTCGCGGTGCGAGGCCAACATCGACTCCACAAGCTCATGCTCTTCACCCTCGGTGCGAGCAGCAAGCTCGAGGATATTCGGCAAGTAGTCAGGAAGCTGATCATTATCGAGCTGCCAGCCCACTGCCGCGTAGAGATCGCGAACAATGGTCAGAGCGATTCCCCGCTGTCGGGTGTCCCCCGTTGCGTAGTAGGTCAGCTCCAAGCAGCAGCGACGCTTCTGATCAAAGGTTTCAACGTAGGCTTCCTCGACCTCGCGACGCGAGCGTTCCCCCGCCCAGTCAAGGAACTGGGAGAACTCAGCCGCGGCCTCGTCAGGAAGCTGAGCCAAGGCGGAACCCACCTCGGTCAAGATGTCATCCCATTCCTGCCCCGGGTAATCCAAAAGGGCGGCGGCAATCATGAAGGTCGCCGCGCGCGACTCACGGCTCTGCTTCACGGCCGGAAGGGCAGGAGCCGGATTGCGCGTAGGAATAAAGGTCGCTGTTGAGGGACTCATTCGGGTCGCCGTCCAATGCTCACGGGAACCTTTCCACCCTTCTTCGATCCGCAACCGGACTCGGAACCTTCACCCACGGGGCACAGGTAAGGAGTCGGTGTGCGCATGTCTTCGGGGTGTGAAGTCGGGATCACGTAGCGGTCCTCGTACTTCGCGATAGACAACAGGCGGTACATCGCCAGAATGTCTTCCTCGCTCATGCCCACGGCCTCGGGAATCGACGGGTCGACAGGCTGGCCCATGTTGACGTCACGCATGTAGGAACGCATGGCAGCCAGGCGACGCAAGGAAAGCTCGACGGGGCGAGTGTCCCCAGCGGTGAAGAGACCCGCAAGGTATTCCAAAGGAATGCGCATAGTCGACAGCGCCGTCAAGAGAATCTTGTGGTTCTCGCCATCGGCACCCGAATTGGTGACGGCATCAACGACCGGCGAAAGCGGCGGGATGTACCACACCATGGGGAGTGTGCGGAACTCCGGGTGCAGCGGGAGCGCCAGACGGTAGTCAACGATCAGCTTGTAGACCGGCGAATTCTGCGCGGCCTCGATGAAGGAACGGGGAATGCCACCAGCCTGGGCAGCAGCGATGACCTCGGGATCGAAGGGATCCAAGATCAGCTCGCGCTGTGCGTAGTACAGTTCCTGCTCGTTCTTCATCGAAGCTGCTTCGGTCACGCGATCAGCGTCGTAGAGGACAACACCCAAGTAGCGCAGGCGACCAACACAGGTTTCAGAGCAGATCGTGGGCTCACCGACCTCGATGCGCGGGTAGCACAGGGTGCACTTCTCGGCCTTACCGGTCGAGTGGTTGAAGTAGACCTTCTTGTAGGGGCAGCCCGACACGCACATGCGCCAGCCGCGGCACGCATCCTGGTCAACCAGCACAATGCCATCTTCTGCGCGCTTGTACATTGCGCCCGAGGGGCATGCAGACACGCAGGTGGGGTTCAAGCAGTGGTTGCAGATACGCGGCAGGTAGAACATGAATGCTTCTTCGATGCTGGTTTGCACCATGGTCTGCATCTTGGCAAGCGTCGGGTCCTCGTGCATGGTCTCCAAGGAACCACCCAAGTTGTCGTCCCAGTTCGGGCCCCACTCGATGGTGTCGATGGTCTTACCCGTCATCTGCGAGCGTGCGCGAGCAGTCGGCATTGCCTTCGCTCCGGCGGGAGTCTGGAGCAGACGATCGTAGTCGTAGGTCCACGGCTCGTAGTAGTCGTCGATCTCAGGCATATCGGGGTTTGCGAAGATCGTTGCGAGCTTCTTCAAACGCCCGCCACTGCGAGGAACGAGCTTGCCGGACTTGGTCAGGCGCCACCCGCCCTTCCAGTGATCCTGATCTTCCCAGGTACGCGGATAGCCAACACCCGGTCGGGTCTCAACGTTGTTGAACCACATGTACTCGGTACCTTCGCGGTTCGTCCATGCCTGCTTACAGGTCACCGAACAGGTGTGGCAGCCAATGCACTTGTCAAGGTTCATCACCATGACGACTTGACTCATGACCTTCATCGTTTCATTCCCTCTCTTCAGATCTGGGGGACGAACCCTCAGAACTCCACATCCTGGCTACGGCGACGAATCATGGTGACTTCATCGCGCTGGTTACCCGTCGGACCGACGTAGTTATAGGCGTAGGTGAACTGGCCATAACCACCGATCAGGTGCGAGGGCTTCAAGAAGATGCGCGTCAAGGAGTTATGCGAACCACCACGACGCCCGGTCGATTCATTCAAAGGAGTGTTCGCCACACGCTCTTGAGCGTGGTGCATATACACGGTGCCCTCCGGAATACGGTGTGAAACCACTGCGCGAGCAGAGACCACACCGTTACGGTTGTGGGCCTCGATCCAATCGTTATCGCGCACACCGATCTTCTCGGCATCCTGCGGGCTCATCCACACGGTCTGGCCACCGCGTCCCAGGGTGAGCATGTAGAGGTTGTCGAAGTACTGCGAGTGGATCGCCCACTTGTTGTGGGGGGTCAGGTAGCGCACGGCGACCTCGGCTTGGCCTCGACCATCGCGACCCATCGTGCCGGGAGCAGCCTCACCCAAGAGGTGATGCAGGTCCAAGGGAGGACGGAAGGTCGGGAGCGACTCGCCCATCGCCTGCATCCAGTCGTGATCCAGGTAGTAGTGCATACGACCCGTTAGAGTGTGCCACGGCTTGTGGTACTCGATGTTTTGGCTAAATGCCGTGTAGCGACGTCCGCCGTGTTCCGAACCGGACCACTCGGGGCTGGTGACGACGGAAACGGGGGCTGCCTGAACATCCTTGAAGGTCACGTGCTTTTCTTCGTCGCCTTCGGCCATTTCGGCCATGTTTCCTGTGCCCACGCGCTCCTGCAAGGTCTTGAAACCGCGAGTTGCCATGGAACCATTGGTCGTACCCGAGAAGCGGAGGATGAATTCGCATGCGCGCTTATCGGTATCCATGCGCGGACGCGGACCCATGAAGGTTTCCAGCGTTCCTTCCATCGCGATGAACTCGTCGATTTCCTTCTGAGCGTTGAAAGCGACGCCCTTCGTTGCCATTCCGGCCTTCTCGATGAGCGGGCCGACGGTGTTGTACCTGTCGGAAATCGTTCGGTAGTCACGCACGACAGGGATGAGTTTGGGCATATTCACGCCCGGGACCCAACCAATTTCTTCACGAGGCGCAACGCGACCATGCGGGGTCAGCAGTTCGTCGGGTGAATCGTGAGTGAGCGGGGAGGCGATGACGTCCTGCATCGGCTCGGGCAGGTGAACTTCGGCCATCTTCGACACGTACGCCGAGAGGTCCTGGAAGAGCTCAAAGTCGGTTCGTGCATCCCACGGCGGGTTGATTGCCGCGTTGAAGGTGTGCACGTAGGGGTGCATATCGGTGCTGGACAGATCGTACTTCTCGTACCAGGTGGCCGCGGGAAGGATGACGTCCGAGTGCAGGGTGGTCGTGGTGTTGCGGAAGTCCGCAGTGACCATGAGGTCAAGCTTTCCTTCCGCTGGAGCATCGCGCCAGACCATCGACTTGGGGCGATCTTCAGCTTCAAGTTCGCGAGCCTGAACATCGTCATCGGCACCGAGCATGTGACGCATGAAGAACTCCGCACCCTTAGCGGAAGAACCCAAGAGGTTCGTACGCCAGTTGAAGAGGATACGCGGGTAGTTGACCGGGTTATCCGGGTCTTCACATGCGAACTTCAAGGAGCCTTCGGTGAGCTGTCCGGAGATGTACTCTCCGACGCTCACTCCTGCTTCTTCGGCCGCACGTCCCAGTTCCAGGGAGGAGCGATCGAAGGAGGGGAAGGTGGGCATCCAGCCTCGCTGCGAGGCCTCGACCAGGGTGTCGGCAACCGTCTGGTCTCCGAATGCCTGGCCACCCAGCGGCGAAGCGAGGCGCTGGGCCTCCAGGCCGTCATAGCGCCATTGGTCTGTGGTGAGGTACCAGAAACCGGTCGCGATCATTTGACGTGCGGGGCGCTGCCAGTCGAGCGCGAAGGAGTACTGCGTCCAACCGGTAATCGGCCGGACCTTTTCCTGACCGACGTAGTGGGCCCAGCCGCCACCATTAATGCCCTGGGTTCCACAGAATGTGGTCAGAGCAAGCATGGTGCGGTAGATCTGATCGGCGTGGTAGAAGTGGTTGACACCTGCGCCGAAGATGATCTGCGAGCGCCCCTCAGAGTCGATGGCGTTCTGCGCGAATTCGCGACCGATACGGATTGCGGCTTCCGCGG
This sequence comes from uncultured Actinomyces sp., assembly GCA_900554605.1. Lineage (GTDB taxonomy): Bacteria > Actinomycetota > Actinomycetes > Actinomycetales > Actinomycetaceae > Pauljensenia. Next base: position 1,742 of record USHU01000006.1, on the reverse strand, counting down.
CGACGCCGGTGAGTTCTTCCTGCCATGCGGGAGTTCCGGGGGTCGAGGCATCGGTGTAGCTTGTGGGCCAGGTGCCGGGAAGACCCGGACGGGCCACAGCGTACTGAGCAAGCATCAAGTCGTAGACAGTGGTGACGAGCTTGCCGCCAACGCGACGGACAGGGACGCCTCGGGTCACAACGCCTGCACCAACCGCTGCGGTCGGGGCCTCGTCTGCAACCAGGTCGAAGCGAGGCAGCTTCACTTCAGCGCTCTCGCAACCTTCCTCGTAGAGGGAGAGGCGTGCGTCGACGCCGTCCATCGTGAGGTTCCACTTGCCCTTACCCTCGTCGGTGTAGCGATCGGCCAGGGTGCCGCGCGGGTCACGCACCGCGCCCGACTTGTCCATCACGAGGAAGCGGAATTCGGGGTTGGGACGGTTGCGGGTCTCTTCATCGACAGACTCGGGAACGTCCGCAACGGAGAGGAACTTGCCCGGGACGAGGCCTTCGGGAGTTTCGTCCAGCTCCAAGAGGAAGGGTGAATCCGTGTAGTGGAGCATGTAGTCCTGGAAGCGCTCGGTGGGGTGCTCCACGTGGAATTCCTTGAGGATCACGTGGCCCATGGCCATGGCCAAAGCGCCGTCGGTACCAGGGTTCACGCGGAGCCATTCATCGGCAAACTTCGTGTTGTCCGAGTAGTCGGGGGCAACCGAAACGACCTTCTGACCGTGGTAGCGGGCCTCGGTCATGAAGTGCGCGTCGGGAGTACGCGTCAGCGGCAGGTTCGATCCCCAAACAATGAGGTACTGCGAGTTGAACCAGTCGCCGGCCTCGGGAACGTCGGTCTGGTCGCCGAAAACCTGGGGCGAGGCGACGGGGAGGTCTGCGTACCAGTCGTAGAAGGAGAGGTTGACGCCGCCGATGAGCTGCAGGTAGCGGGCACCCGCACCGAAAGACACCATCGACATTGCGGGAAGCACTGAGAAGCCGGCGATACGGTCCGGACCCCAGTCAGCGATCGTCGCAACATTCGCTGCTGCAACGATTTCCATTGCCTCTTCCCAAGTGGTGCGCACCAATCCACCCTTGCCTCGAGCACGCTTGTAAGCGCGGGAGATTTCGGGATCGGAAGTGACTGCGCGCCATGCCTCCACGGGATCGCCCAAGCGTGCCTTGGCCTCGCGATAGGGCTCGAGGAGGGCTGAACGAACGTAGGGGTGACGGATACGCGTCGGCGAGTATTCGTACCAGGAGAAGGCAGCGCCTCGGGGGCACCCGCGAGGTTCGTAGTCGGGCATATCCGGCCCGGTCGAGGGGTAGTCAACCTGCTGGGCTTCCCAGGTGATGATCCCGTCCTTGACGAAGACCTTCCACGAGCACGAACCCGTGCAGTTCACGCCGTGAGTGGAACGTACGACGCGATCGTGGCTGAAACGTTGACGGTAGAAGGCATCGGCCTCACGTCCGCCAACTAGGAACATTTGACGCGCGTCAGCGCTGACCTCGCCGCGGCGCAGACGGCCGCCCAGTGTCAGGAGTCGGTGGTCGATCATGATGTGTACTTCCTCATCGGCATGGCCTCGGGGATTCTCGAGGCAGTGTCACAGTTGTTGCTGAGCGAGTCTTTCGCCCGCAGTCGGTGGCGCAATAAGCGCGTTCATGAAGTTATGAAAGTGAAGGGTGACGGGCTTCTGGAGGGTATTGAAGCCCGTCACGGATTGAGGGGCTCAGCCCGGGAAAGGTGCGCCCTTGCGTGCGTAC
>USHU01000005.1 GCA_900554605.1 uncultured Actinomyces sp. | reverse complement strand
TTTCAACCCACCATTCTTGTTGTGTCCCTCGAATCCATAACTGCCTCAATGCATTCGGTGATATTTCCACGGGTGAGGGAATGACCCTCTGCAGAATCACCGCCTACATGTAGGGGACGCCATTCAAGTGATGCAGTCTTTCTTTCTCCATAGAGTCTCTGTGGGCCCTGAGCATTTAGATGAACCTCAAATATGGGAAGAGCCCGAGTGGCTGAGGTGCTTTGACCTATCGGAAACAATCGATGCTTATCCGCATGCGTTCCCGTCGCATGTGCATCAGCGTCGATGTATGTGCACGAGGAAAATTCAGCGCTAAGACATATGAGGAGTGAATGTAAGTGTGATCGCTTCGCGCGCATGACGATATCCGTGCAATCTTCTAGGCACAAATGTTTGGCGGAAGAATGAGCGGGGGAGAGGACCAACGCTTCCATTCCGCTTCGTCCCAGTTCCCGGGCAAAAGGGAGAAGGAAAGTGCAGGCGGCTTGTTCCACTTCTTTGCGTGTGCCCAAAAGCCCGACACCAACGATGTTTTGGTAACCCATGCGAAGTGCTTGGGCTGACGGATCAACTCTGTATCCCAAAGTTTCTGTCGCCTCGTGAACGCGCTGGGTGAGCGCATCGCTGACGTGAACGCTTCCCCGTAGGACATGAGAGACAGTCCCAACGGATACTCCAGCAAGAAGAGCAACGTCGGACATCGTTGGTGTTTTGGCCATGAGAGTCCCCTTTCTCTGACCAACACTGTGCCGTAATCGCACGCCTGCCGGGTGCAGAATAAGTAAATTGTGGAAACACGCCGATGGGACTTTTCCCTGTGCATAGGGAGACTGCGCCTTGCACGCGTGCATATTAAGCTGGTCATCAGGCGACCCTAGGAGGAGAAATGCTGCGACGCCTGACGGACACGATCGTATGTGGAGTATTGCTGATCTTTGATGTGCTGGCGTGGCTCATTGTCGGAACCTTTTCGGGTTTTGATCGTTCAGAACCAGGAAAGATCGCTTCAGTATCCTTGAGCGCACTCATCATTGTTGCCGTACCCGCACTTGCAACGTGTATGATCGCGGCGCTCGCTCGCATGATCACCAAAACTTCCGCACGTCGTTTCTACGCGTGGGCACTCTTCCTGAGCGCTGTGGCGGGAGGATTTTGCTACCTGAGCGCAATGGTTTCTTCCTTCCAAGGAATGGAAGTCGGACTGCGCTGGATGGCATGCTATTTCGCAATCCAAGCGATTATCTCCTTGGTCCTGTTGATCGTGGGCCTTACCGGTGGCATCCCGCAGACCGCTGAAGACGCACACGCTTTGAACCAAGCCGCGTTGAAGAGGTCCTCTTCTGCCGCGAAGCCTTCCTCTGCCGAGGCCTCGGCCCCAACCGTGCGCACCTCATCCGCCGTCCCTCCTGTTCCGTCAACTAGTTCCACGCAAAAGCCAACCGCTCGCGCAAATGCCGAAGCGGCCTCGTCAGAAGAGAAAAAGGAACGTTCATGACCAACGATGAATTCCGGGTGCTCCCGCTGGAATCAACCGGCGATGGCGCGCAGCAATGGGAGGACTCGGGATCGACGGTGACTCGAAGCGTTCTCGACAATGGACTACGCGTTATCACCCAAAAGATCCCGGCGACACGTTCTCTTGCACTGAGCTGGTGGGTCGGCGCGGGGTCTCGCGATGAAGATCAAGACAGCGCAGGTTCAACGCACTTTCTTGAACATCTTCTCTTTAAAGGCACAGCTCGGCGCAGCGCTTTTGATATCGCACAGGCATTTGACGCCGTCGGGGGCGAATCAAACGCTGAAACCGGGAAAGAACATACAAACTACTGGGCTCGAGTCCTCAGTGATGACACGACGATGGCCATTGATGTTCTCGGTGACATGATCTCAGGATCGCTCATTGATCCCGAGGAATTTGAAACCGAGCGCGGCGTCATTTTGGACGAGCTCGCGATGTCAGAGGACAACCCTCCCGAGGTTGTTCACGAGGCATACCAACTGGCAGTTTTTGGCGATAACTCGCTGGGGCGGCCCGTGGGGGGAAGCCAAGAGACCATTAGAAGTGTCAAACGGGACGACGTCTGGGACTACTATCGACGCGTCTATGCCCCTTCGTCTTTGATCATTGCTGCAGCGGGGGATGTCAATCACGACGAAATCGTTGAGAAGGTTTGTCGCTCTCTTAGTGGTGCTTGGTCGGAAGAACTTTCACGCGCTCAAAGCCCCAGGCCGCGACGTTCAACGCAGATGACGAACAGCGATGAATATCAGCCCGAACGCGTGACTCGCTACCGTCATATTGAACAAGCACATGTCATCGTCGGCGGGCCATCCATGCGTGCCGGAGATGATCGTCGTCCCGTCATGTCGGTTTTGCTATCGATTTTGGGCGGTTCAATGTCCTCCCGTCTCTTCCAAGAAATTCGTGAGAAGCGCGGTCTTGCCTATTCGACCTATGCATTTGATTCCGCCTATTCGAACGCGGGTGCATGGGGAATGTATGCGGGGACTTCGCCTGAACGAATTACTGAAGTTGAAAAACTCATGCTTGGAGAGTTGGAGAAACTCGCAATTTACGGTCCTAGCGAGGAAGAACTCATTCGCGTGCGCGGGCAACTTCGAGGTGGAATGGCTCTGGGCTTGGAAGATACGCTCTCACGAATGTCACGACTGGGACGTTCCGAGCTTAACGGCAGGTATTTCACTGTTGATGCCGCTCTTGCTCGTATTGAAAGAGTTCAAGCCGAGGATGTTCGCGCGCTAGCGGAAGAACTTGCTGGGCGAAGTGTCTTCACCGCCGAGGTCTTGCCGGGGGAGCGTCAGTGACGAAGCGAAGTGTTCGTCCTGCGCGCCTGAGCGACTTGAATGCGATTGCTGCTCTTGCGCAAGAGTCTTTCACGGAGATCTTTGACGCGTGTGCTCTCCCTATTGATCATCCGCTTCGAGTCCACGTGTTGGGAAGTACTCGCCAGCTGTGGGAGCGGACCCTTTCTACGCAGGGTGAGAACGCGGATTCAGGATACACTTTCCTTGCGCTCGAAGGGGAAAGCCCCGTTGGTTTGATATCGACCATTGCAGCGCCCGCTCAGTTTCTTGAGATTGGGCAGGCTAAGGAAATTCCTGCTGGGGTAGAGGTGACAACGCTCTATGTTCATCGCAGTTTCCGTCGAAGCGGACATGGATCGCGTTTGCTCGCAGCAATTGTTGATACTCTCCAACCCGCTTCTTTGCGAATGTGGCTGGCACCCGAAGATACGCTGATGCTTCGTTTCCTTCAGGGAAGTGGTTTTCTCCCAGCGGGACTGAAGCGCTCGTTCCTGTTTGATGAGGCTCTTCAGGTCCGGCGTGATGAACACTTATGGTGGGCACTTAGCTCCTAGCTTGTGTTCCGAGTGGGCCGTGAAAGTCTAGACGTGGCACACTTATTGCATGATGCCTCTGTACGACAACTTGCCCGAACCTGCCCCCTTGGAAAAGGGAAGCCTCCGGATTGTCCCCTTGGGCGGCTTGGGAGAAGTCGGTCGAAACATGAACGTTTTGGAGTTTGATGGCAAACTCCTCGTTGTTGATTGTGGCGTGCTTTTCCCCGAAGAATCCCAGCCCGGTGTCGATCTGATTTTGCCTGATTTCTCTTGGCTTGAAGATCGTTTAGATGACATCGTTGGTATGGTGCTCACTCACGGTCACGAAGACCACATCGGCGCGGTTCCCTATCTGCTCAAGCTGCGTGAAGATATTCCGATTTACGGTTCAGATTTGACTCTTGCTTTCGTTGAGCCAAAACTTCGCGAGCATCGTCTTTCCGCCGATAACCTGCGTGTAGTCGCCGAAGGGGATCGTCAGGCGATCGGTCCTTTCGACTGCGAATTCGTCGCCGTCACGCACTCGATTCCCGATGCTCTTGCGCTTTTCGTACGCACTCCTGCTGGAAAAGTCCTCATCACCGGCGATTTCAAGATGGACCAGCTTCCCCTTGATCATCGCCTTACAGATTTGCGTTCTTTCGCCCGCTTCGGCGAAGAAGGCGTCGACCTGTTCATGGTGGATTCGACCAACGCGGAAGTTCCGGGCTTCGTTACCCCTGAGCGCGAGATCGGTCCTGTTCTCGATCAGGTTTTTGCCGAGGCCACGGGGCAGATTGTCGTCGCATCTTTCGCTTCTCACGTTCACCGCGTGCAGCAGGTCTTCAATGCAGCCGCTCGCCACGGACGCCGCGTTGCTCTTGTTGGGCGTTCAATGGAACGCAATATGCGGATTGCTCAGGAAAAAGGCTACCTAGCCATTCCCGATGGCTTGATCGTCGATTCCAATGAGATTTCTCTTCTGCCTGCAAACCAACGCGTATTTATGGCAACCGGTTCGCAGGGCGAACCGATGGCCGCACTTTCGCGGATCTCTCAAGGTTCACACCGCTTTGTCAGTGTGGATCCCGGCGATACTGTCATTTTTGCCTCGTCGCTGATTCCCGGGAATGAAAACTCTGTGTACCGGGTGATCAATGACTTGACTCGCTTGGGCGCAAAGGTTGTTCACCAGGCCAATGCGAAGGTTCACGTGTCCGGTCACGCTGCTGCCGGCGAATTGATCTACTGCTACAACATCGTTCAGCCTGCAAACGTCATGCCTATTCACGGGGAAATCCGTCACCTTGTTGCCAATGGCCAATTGGCTGTTCTCACCGGTGTGAAACCCGAGAATGTTGTTCTTGCAGAAGACGGCGTTGTTGTTGATCTGTGTGATGGCCATGCCCAGGTGGTTGGTGCAGTTCCCTGCGAGTACATCTACGTTGATGGTTCTTCCATTGGAGAGATTTCCGAAGACGAATTGGCGACTCGTCGTACCCTGGGATCTGAAGGCTTCGTCAGCGTGTATGCCGTTGTTGAGCGTGAATCTGGGATGGTTTTGGCATCGCCGACGATTCGCGCGATCGGTATGGCCGAAGACTCCTCGGTATTCGACGAGATTCTTCCCGATGTGACGGCGGCCCTAGAAGAAGCGGCTGCTGGTGGAAATGTCGATCCGCATATTCTGCAACAGGCAATGCGCCGGGTCATTGGACGTTGGGTTGGTCGTCACCTGCGCCGTCGTCCCATGATTGTCCCGGTTGTTGTTGAACAGTAGATTTCGTGCGAGCGAGCTCAGACAATCTGGAAGTAAAGGTAGGGTAGAACTATGAGCGGTCGTTTTATCTCGACGTATTCGGTTGTTCTCTCACTTCCAATGCGCATTTCCAAATTGCCCGAGCGAGGCGGTTCCATCCATGCAGCGGCGGCAACCTCTCTTCCTGCCGGCGGATTTACTACTTTGTGTGCAGCAGCGAAGCTTGGGGTTCCCACCGCAACTGCGTCTCCGCTGGGGACGGGGCCGAATTCCTTCATGGTCCGTCAGCTTCTTGCCGAGGCCGGAGTCAAGATCCTGATTCCCGAGCTTGTCGGTGATATCGGAGTTGCGATTCAGCTGATTGAGGACGATGGTTCGATGACCTCAATCGTGACGACAGGCGTTGAATCAGAGCCTTCTCGCGAGTCTCTCGACCAGTTAGATCTCCATGATGGGGATCTCGTGCACATTTCGGGTTCTGACCTAGTTAGTGAAACGAGCGCTGAAGTTCTTGTTGGCTGGGCAGAAAATCTTCCAAAGGGAATCACAGTTCTGGTCTCTGCCTCGCCCTCCGTCGCTCAGGTCCCCGCTTCAGTATGGTTGCGCATCCTGAGGCGCGCGGATATCGTTTCGCGCAATATTCGCGAGGCAGGAACTCTATCGGACATTCTTGGTGACTATGAACCCGGACTGAGTCTGCAAGATGCTACACGGGAGGACGCTGTCATCGTCCGTCGCCTCGGCGTCATGGGATGTGAGGTCTTTTTAAAGGAAACCGGCGAAAAAATCAGCTTGCCGGCTTACGAATCGAATACGGTCGATACCGCGGGGGTCGGAGACACACACATTGCAACAATGTGTGCAGCATTGCTCCTTGGTCATGATCCTGTTGAAGCAGCGCGAATGGCTAACGCAGCTGCGGCAATTACCATCTCGCACGAATCAGCACTTCCTGTTCCCACTTGGGAACAGATTCATGCAGTGATGAAACACGGTGATGTGACGCATTAGGAACGCTGGATTTCGGCGTGCCTTCAGGGTTTCGCGCCTCTCCGGCGGTAGCGTTTTTCTACCATGGCACGAAAATCCCCATCTTCAGCATCTCCGAAATCTTCTTCGCGATCCGGGAAGCCCACTGCGACTCCAGGGCTTCTTGCTCGTATCTTTTCCGGCATTGGTCGAGGCTGTCTTGCAATGATTCGCGCGTGGCGCGCAACCGATGCACAGGTGAAACGCGATGCCTTGGCTTTCGTTGTGATGGCCGCTGCTGTTCTTGTCGCTTTACGCGAGTGGTTTGGCATCTCGGGGCAAGCCGGTGATTTTATCCATCATACGGCCGCTGGATTCGTCGGCATTTTCTCCGTCGTGCTGCCGATTATTCTTGTTGCCTTTTCCGTCGAACTCGTTCGAGTGCGCGCGGGTAACTCGGCTCTTCCTCACCGGGTTGCGGGTTGCCTTGGGATCGTTTTTTCCCTCACGGGACTTGTCCATGTCAGTAAGGGAAACCCCGCGTTTGATTCTGCGCAGTCCATTGAAACGGCTGGTGGAATCCTCGGATGGTTCATTGCCCGCCCGCTGGTTTTAATGCTCTCGTCATGGGGAGCTGCAGCGATTCTTCTGCTGCTCTTTGCCTACTCAATTTTGCTTGCGACGCGGACTCAAGTTGCCCAGGTCCCTGGGCTGATCCGAGATCTTATCAACCGCCTCTCAAAGAAAACAAAGCCGGAAGAAGAAGCTGATCCGATCGCTCGCGCGCGTGAAGATGCGCGCCGTTCTCTGGCTGCCGGAGATGACCCCTTCCTCGATTCCTACGATGGGGACGAGGAGTTTCGCCGTGCGGTTGAGCCCTCTACCGAGGAGGAATCACCCAAGCGCGTGGATGCCCAGCGTACTAGGCTCATGCCATCGGCCTCGGCACAGGAGGGGACTGCGGAGAAGGCAACGCCTGCACCAATGGATGCGCCGACGGAAGCTATGCAGGTTCCCGCGCTCTCTGTCACCGAGAACATTGAAGAACACTCTGATCCTGAACCTCCTGCGCACACGGAAGAACCCGCCGGAGGATTCCAGGCAGAGCTGGATGAAACGCTGTCCTATACCTTGCCCTCGAGTGAACTTTTGGTTCGAGGCGCTCCGCACAAGACTCGTTCGGCAGTCAATGATCAGGTCGTTCAGTCTCTGCGTCAGGTTTTTGCCGAATTTAACGTGGATGCGCAGGTTACGGGCTTTTCTCGAGGCCCGACAGTCACTCGCTATGAAGTTACGCTTGGTCCGGGCGTGAAGGTTGATCGCCTGACAAATCTTTCAAAGAATATTGCCTATGCCGTCGCTTCGGCCGATGTGCGTATTCTTGCGCCGATTCCTGGAAAATCAGCGATCGGTATTGAGATTCCGAACTCTGACCGCGAAACCGTTGCTCTTGGCGACGTCCTGCGCTCTGGAGCGGCGCAGCGTAACCAGCACCCTCTGGTTGTTGGTGTTGGTAAAGACGTTGAAGGTGGCTATGTTGTCACCAACCTAGCGAAGACCCCGCACCTCTTGGTCGCCGGCCAGACCGGTTCCGGTAAGTCGTCCTTCGTCAATTCAATGATCACTTCGATCATGATGCGTGCGACCCCTCAGCAAGTTCGAATGATCCTTGTTGATCCCAAGCGCGTGGAATTGACGATTTATGAGGGGATTCCGCACCTGATTTCTCCGATCATTACTGACCCGAAGAAGGCAGCGGAAGCGCTGGAATGGGTCGTCAAGGAGATGGACGCGCGCTACGACGACCTTGCGACCTACGGTTTCAAGCATATTGACGATTTCAACAAGGCTGTCTCTGCTGGACAGGTAAAGGCGTTGCCGGGATTGAACCGCGAGCTGCGCCCCTATCCCTATCTGCTTGTTGTTGTCGATGAGCTCGCCGATTTGATGATGGTTGCTCCTCGAGACGTAGAAGCTTCGGTTCAGCGCATTACCCAGTTGGCGCGTGCTGCTGGTATTCACTTGGTTTTGGCGACCCAGCGTCCCTCAGTTGACGTTGTAACCGGTTTGATTAAGGCGAATGTTCCCTCCCGCTTGGCCTTTGCGACTTCTTCGCTAGCCGACTCTCGAGTGATTTTGGATCAGCCGGGTGCAGAAAAGCTGATCGGTCAGGGCGATGCTCTTTACCTGCCTTCGGGAGCGAGCAAACCTATGCGTGTCCAGGGTGCGTGGGTGACCGAATCTGAGATTCATGCCGTTGTCTCTCATGTCAAGGAACAAATGCAGGCTCAGTACAGGCCTGACGTTCTCGCTCCTGCAAAGACCGCGAAGGTCGCTGAGGATATTGGCGACGATCTTGATGATCTTCTTGCAGCAGCAGAACTCGTAATTTCTACGCAGCTCGGGTCGACGTCGATGCTTCAACGAAAGCTTCGCGTTGGTTTTGCGCGAGCAGGTCGCCTCATGGACTTGCTGGAATCGCGTGAAATTGTTGGTCCTTCCGAGGGATCGAAAGCGCGGCAGGTCCTTGTTTCTCCAGAGCAACTTCCTGAAGTTCTAGCGATGCTGCGTGGCGAAACCTCTCCCGAAACTCCTTCGCAAACCCCTGCTGTTCAAGAAGAAGTCACGCAGACTTTTACTGAACAGTCGTCTAACGGGCCTCAGGACGAGTACGATGGGGGTACGTCTCCTTCGGATCCATACACCGGACACGACTTCGGTGGGAGGACTGACTGGGTTGACGAAGAGCCTGAAGACAACGAAGACGCCTGGCAACTGACAGGACGATAGACAGCAAAGGGGCAAAATCGTGGGTACTCACGTGTCGCGTGTCGAGCGCCATGCGAAGGTCTCTGCGATCAATGTGCCGAATGCACTTACTGTTTTGCGTTTGATCCTGGTACCGATTTTTATCTACCTCAAGTTTCAGGATCTGTGGAGTGCGCAGTGGTGGGCGCTTGTGGTCTTTTGTGTTGCCGCAGGTACTGACCAGCTTGATGGAAAGATTGCCCGCGCCTACGGCCTTGTGACGGATTTTGGCCGCGTCGCGGATCCCATTGCGGATAAAGCCTTGACTCTGAGCGCTTTTGTCATCTTGAGTATTCAGGGAGTTTTGCCCTGGTGGTTCACAATTCTGGTCGCAATTCGTGAGCTTGGAATTACGGTCATGCGTGCCTTCTTCTTGAAGCGCGGAATTGTTGTCGCGGCTTCGCAATCAGGGAAGATCAAGACCTTCCTTCAGGTGTTGGCTATTTTCTTGCTCCTGATCCCGTGGGACTACTTCTTGGCGCTTAATCTGGCAAATAAGCCGTGGGCCTCGTTTGGTCTGATGACTGCGCTGTGTGTCGCTGGAGCAGCTCTTGCTGCGACTTTGTGGTCTGGTGTTGCCTACGTCCGCGAGGGGATGCGTCTTGCTCGCGATAGTGAGGAGACCCCGGTTCAGGATGCTGAACAGGAGAACTGAGTCTCGGTTCCAAAGTTGAGTGCCAGTGGCGCAACTTTGATTTTTGTCGTGTATGGTGGGAATACAACACGATGGGATGACGTTAGGATGGACATGATGAAGAAGCAGAAGAACACTGTGCCGATGTCTGCGCGTCCATTGAATGAATCGATGATGCATAAGGTTGCCCAGACGGGCTATCGTCAATCTATGACACTTTCTCAGACAGCACCGGTTGCGCCTCTCTTGCGCACAGAAATTGGTGATGTGCTGCGCGAAATCCGTCGCAAGCAGGGACGTACCCTTCGTGAGGTCTCCTCGGATGCGCAGGTGTCTTTGGGCTATCTCTCTGAAGTTGAGCGCGGCCAGAAGGAAGCGTCTTCGGAGCTTCTTGAAGCAATTAGCGTAGCTCTCGGCGTTCCTTTGTGGTACATCCTCCGCGAGGTTTCAGAGCGTATGGCGATCCTTGATGGAACTGTTGTTCCCGATACTGTGCCCGACGATTTGCTTCCGGTGGCTTTGATCTCGTGACACTGTCAGAGTTTTGGGATGCCGTCGACGAGGTCTTTGGGACAACTCTTGGACGCTCGTTGACGGCAGACCTATATCTGCCCGCGCTACGTGCGACCTGTGTTGAGGCGCTGGAGCAGGGAATGTCCCCGGACGAGGTGTGGGGGGAGCTTGTGCGTGAGAGTGGCAGCGACGAGGCTGTGCGCTGGGTGCATCGAATGAATTCGAAAGATCGCGAAAAGCTGCGTCGAGCGATTCGTCGTTAGTGGCGTGTCGGCGTGCGTCGAACATCTGTTCCATTTATTCTGTGGAAGCAGTGAAATGTGGGCAAGTTTTCCACAGAAGAAGAAAACTGTTCGCAAATGCCAGTGGTCGAGCATAACTTCACTGAGTAGTCCTCGGAGAGGGGATCTACTACATAGACCAGGACAGTAATGGCCGGAGAGGCTTCGACGAAAGGTACCACCATGGCAGCGCCGCGTAAGGGCTCCTCATCATCAGCTAATGGGGATCGCAATAAGGCTTTGGAACTTGCCCTGTCGCAAATTGACAAACAGTTTGGTAAAGGGTCCGTCATGCGACTGGGAGACGACTCACGTCCGCCAGTTCAGGTGATTCCTACCGGTTCTCTAGCGCTGGATGTTGCGCTGGGAATTGGCGGTTTGCCACGTGGTCGAGTCATCGAAATCTACGGTCCAGAATCCTCTGGTAAGACCACTGTCGCCTTGCACGCTGTTGCCAGTGCGCAAAAGGCTGGAGGTAACGCAGCTTTTATCGATGCCGAACATGCACTGGACCCGGTCTACGCGCGTGCCCTTGGTGTCGATACGGATAATCTTCTTGTCTCTCAGCCTGACACCGGCGAGCAAGCTCTTGAAATTGCTGACATGCTCATCCGTTCCGGAGGTATTGACATCATCGTCATTGACTCCGTTGCAGCTCTTGTTCCCAAAGCTGAAATTGAAGGCGAAATGGGGGATTCGCACGTTGGCTTGCAGGCTCGTTTGATGAGTCAGGCTCTGCGTAAGATTACCGGTGCCCTTTCGGCCACGGGAACGACTGCCATTTTTATCAACCAGCTGCGTGAAAAGATCGGTGTTTTCTTTGGCAACCCGGAAACAACAACCGGTGGTAAGGCGCTGAAGTTCTACGCCTCGGTCCGTATCGACGTTCGTAGGATTGAGACGCTCAAGGAAGCAGGTGCGCCGGTTGGTAACCGGACGCGTGCAAAGATCGTTAAGAACAAGATGGCTCCGCCTTTCAAGCAGGCTGAGTTCGACATTGTCTACGGCAAGGGTATTTCGCGAGAAGGCTCCATCATTGATATGGGCGTCGAAACTGGAATTATTCGTAAATCCGGTTCATGGTTCACCTACGGGGATGACCAACTCGGACAGGGCAAGGAAAACGTACGCCAGTTCTTGTCCGATAATCCTGAGCTTGCAGATGAAATTGAACAGAAGATTCTCGTCTCTCTAGGAATTGGACTTCAGGACCAGCCTCAAGATGACGCCGCTGCTGTTGAAATGGATTCCTCGATCGAGGACGCCGGCTTCTAGTCAATGGTCCGCTACTACGACCCGGAAACAACATCTGAGGAAGATGTACGTCCGCGTGAACGCACTCGTAGCCCCGCCCAGCGACAGGCTCTTATGCGTGAACGCAATGCTGCCCTAGAAGGTAAGGCAGCATTTGACGCCGCAAAAGAAGTCGCGCTGCGTCAACTCGATGTGCGCGCTCGCTCACAACACGAGCTCGAAAGCGCGATGACTTCGCGGGGGTTTTCCTCTGAGACCGCACACGAGGTCATCGAACGCTTGGCAGAGCTTGGTCTTGTCGACGACCTTGCCTTTGCTCGTGCTTTTGCTCGGGGACGTTTTGAAGCCGGAGGGAAAACTGGATCTGCACTCAAGATGGATCTTTCCAGTAAGGGACTTTCCTCGCAGATCATTGCCCAAGTACTCTCAGAAATTGATGCTGACGAAGAGTATTCACGGGCGCATGCGTTGGCAGAAAAGAAGATGCGCTCACTGACAGTGCATGATCGACAGGTGATTCGTCGGCGACTTTTTTCGATGCTCGCTCGAAAAGGGTACGCACCTCAAGTGTGTATTCGCGTCATTGACGAACTGCTTGAAAGTGAGGACTGCGATGAGCTGTGAAGAAGTATCGTGCGCGGAACTGATTAATTTGCTTGAGGCGCATAAGAAAACTATCGCCGTCGCCGAATCCCTTACGGGTGGCTTGCTTGCGGCTGCATTTGTGGAAGTGCCGGGTGCCTCTCACGTATTTCGCGGGGGAGTATGCACCTATGCAACAGATACGAAGCACTCTGTGTTGGGAGTAAGTGAGCGGAGGCTAGCAGCTACCGGGCCGGTTGATCCGGAAGTTGCGAAGCAGATGGCCATGGGGGTTCGCTCACTCATGGATTCAGATTTTGCACTCTCAACGACTGGGGTCGCCGGTCCCGGCCCCTCGGACGGGCACCCGGCCGGTACTGTTTTCGTTGCTTGCGCATGGAACGGAGGAAGTACTTCACGGCAGCTGAATCTGTCAGGGGAGCGCGATCAGGTGCGAGCGGGTGCAGTGTGTGGCGCGCTTGCTCTTCTCAGCGATCTCCTCAAGACGGAACTTTTGGCCTCGGCACGTTAGAATTTCCGACGATGAGTGTTGAAATGATGGACTTCCCGCGGACCTATGCGGTGCGCACCCTTGGGTGCCAGATGAATGAGCATGACTCTGAACGTATTTCAGGGCTTTTAGAGAAGGCAGGTCTGGTTCCTGTTGAACGCGTACCCGCCGCAGCTGCGCGAGCAACAGATGCGGGAGACATGGGCGCGGACGTTATCGTCATTAACACCTGCTCCGTTCGTGAAAATGCCGCCACACGTCTTTTCGGCAATCTTGGACAATTAGCAGCAGTCAAGCGCGAACGTCCTGGAATGCAGATTGCTGTCGGAGGATGCCTTGCTCAGCAAATGCGCGATGGCATCATCGAGAAGGCGCCTTGGGTTGATGCGGTTTTCGGCACCCACAATATCGATGTGCTCCCCGCCCTATTGCGCCGAGCCGAGCATAACCGCCAGGCCGCAGTAGAGATTGAAGAGTCGCTGAAGGTCTTCCCCTCAACGCTTCCTACTCATCGTGAAAGCGCATACGCGGCGTGGGTATCGATTTCGGTTGGTTGCAATAACACCTGCACTTTCTGCATCGTTCCCCATCTGCGAGGAAAAGAAAGAGACCGCCGTCCCGGTGAGATTCTTGAAGAAGTCCAGGCCGTCGTTGATGAAGGCGCCATTGAAGTCACTCTCTTGGGGCAAAACGTCAATTCTTATGGCGTGAGCTTCGGACAACGAGGTGCCTTCTCTGACCTCTTGCGGGCAGTGGGACAGATCGAGGGCCTCGAGCGTGTGCGCTTCACCAGTCCGCATCCCGCAGCTTTTACCGATGACGTCATCGAAGCGATGGCACAGACCCCGACGGTCATGCCCTCCTTACACATGCCCCTTCAATCAGGCTCGGATGCAATCTTGCGACAGATGCGGCGTTCCTACCGTCGTGAACGTTTCATGGGCATTCTGTCACGCGTACGTGCAGCAATCCCGGACGCTGCTATTACAACTGACATCATTGTCGGATTCCCCGGTGAAACAGAGGAAGACTTCCAACAGACTCTGGAAGTTGTTGAAGAAGCTCGCTTCACCTCAGCCTTTACGTTCCTCTACTCGCCGCGCCCCGGAACTCCAGCTGCTGACCGTGACGATCAAGTGCCCCAAGACATCGCACTTGAAAGGTACAAGCGTCTCCTTGCGCTCCAAGAGCGTATTTGCGCAGAAGACAATGCGGCTCTGGCTGGACAGGAAGTCGAAGTCCTCGTCGCAGCGGGTGAAGGTCGAAAGGACGGCAGCACACACCGCATTTCTGGTCGCGCACGCGACAATCGTTTGGTCCACGTCGCTCTTCCTCTTGGTATGAGTGAAGCCGATCGGCCTCGTCCCGGGGATATGCTCCGTGCGCGCGTCACTTATGGCGCTCCCCACCACCTCATTGCCGACTCTGCCTTAGAAGAGGGTGGGCTCTTTGAATTGCGTCGTACACGCGCAGGCGATGCTTGGCAGGCGCGTCAAGCCCATGAGGAAGACTCAAAGATTTCCTTGGGAATTCCGCGGATCCGCATCGGTTCCTCAGGGGCGTAATGATCGACCGCGAAACCCCAACTGCGCGGCTTGGAGCAGAGCGTAACTTAATTGTTGCGGTCGTCGGACCGACGGCCTCGGGAAAGAGCGATCTTGCGCTAGACCTTGCGCAACTACTCCCGCAGGAGATGGGGGCCAAGCAAGGCGAACTCGTATCAGCCGACGCGCTTCAGCTGTATCGCGGAATGGATATCGGCACGGCTAAAACTCCGCTCAACGAACGTCGAGGAATTCCGCACCATCAGATCGATGTCCTTGATATCAGTGACGAGGCCTCTGTTGCCGCATATCAAAAATATGCACGAGAGGACATTGCGCAGATTCACGCGCGTTCGAACCTGGCTGTTGTTGCAGGTGGTTCTGGACTATACCAGCGTGCTCTTTTAGACCATTTAGATTTTCCCGGTACCGATATGGAGCTACGCAGCAGGCTCGAGGAAGAATCACGAAGTCCTGGGGGAGTGGAGCAGCTCTTTGCGCGTCTCGAAGAACTGGACCCTCTTTCTGCCTCACGTATCGATGCGCATAACGCTCGGCGGATCATCCGCGCACTTGAAGTGATCGAACTGACTGGGAAGCCCTACTCCTCGTCGATGCCTCAGTATGTGTATGCTGCGCCGGCGGTCATGATTGCTCTACGCTGGCCGCTTGAAGAACTCGATGAACGGATTTGGCTGCGTACACAGGTGATGTTTGAGCAGGGGCTTGTCGAGGAAACACGAGAACTGGACAAGCAAAGTTTGAGGGCAGCAAAAACTGCCGCAAAAGCAACTGGCTATGCCCAAGCGCTCGCGGTTATTGATGGGGAACTCACAACTGAGCAGGCGATTGACTCTGTCGCCCTAGCCACCAGACAGCTTGCGCGCAGGCAGATCAAGTGGTTGCGTCGCGACCCGCGCATTGTGTGGATTGATCGTTCCTCGCGTGACACTTCCATGTCTGCCGAGGCCGCGCTTAGCCTTGCGCGAGAAACCGTCCTTCGCTCCTGCTCTCTTTTTGATATCGCATAGGCCGTGGTTCAAGAAGGCGACTTCGCAGCTTTTAGGCCTGGGCGCGCACCTCGATAATCCGGTAGCCCTTCTTTGACGCAATCTTTTCGGAAGGAAACCCCTGATCGCAAAGCCACGAAGTCAAAGAATCCGCCCCAAGGTTCTTTTGAACGACAAGGTAGGCGACACCGTCGTGGCTCAAAAGGGAAAGCCACGTGGTCAGTAACTCGTGGAGAGCTTTCTTACCGATGCGGATTGGCGGGTTTGACCAAATGACATCAAAGGTTACTCCCTGAGCCGCAACGATTTTTAAGGCTTCCTCGGCGTGGAGTGCTTGAACATTATCTGCCTCATTGAGAGAGGCGTTGCGTGCGGTCAGATCGACTGCGCGAGCGTTAACGTCGACCGCCCACACACTGGCCTCGGGAGACTCCAGAGCCATCGTGACAGCAAGGGGACCCCAGCCGCAGCCCAAATCAAGGAAGGTTCCACGCGCGGGAAGATCGGGGGCCTCGGCAATGAGCTGGCGTGTCCCCAAGTCAATGCGTCCGCCAGAAAAAACGCGATCGCTTACCCACATTCCGAGGTCGAAGCCCCGAACATGGTCGCGAAGAAGATGCAGTTCGTCGGCGGAGGCTGGTTGCGAATCGGTGAAGTACTGTTCATCCACGCTGTTAAGACTACTTGACGTGGGGTGGGAGCAGCGAAACAACGCGACTTGTCCACAAGGAAGCCCGAGAAGACGGCAAACATGGGAAAATAGAAAACACTATTCTCACGACTTTTGGAGACGATTGATGTCAGAAGATTCCACTGAGCGGGCACGAGGCGTTGTCGCGCGAATTCTTGCGCGTACCGGAACCGCATTGGAATCGACAGCAGGGCAAGAACACTACTCGCAAGCCGGTGAACTCGAGCGTGAAGCACGAGCAGGTACCAGGCGTATCCAAGGTTTGTCGACGGAACTTGAAGAAATCTCAGAGGTCGAGTACCGGCAAATTCGCCTTGAAAAAGTTGTTCTTGTTGGCTTGCGGACAAGCGGGAGTGAAGAAGAAGCAGAAAACTCGCTGCGTGAGCTC
>USHU01000004.1 GCA_900554605.1 uncultured Actinomyces sp. | reverse complement strand
ATTGGTCGCATGGATCCTTCCCGCTGTTGTTACGGGAACGATCTTCCGCTGGATGTTCGACTCTGATTTCGGCGTCATTAACTACTTCTTGACCTCAATGCACCTGGTGGACAAACCGGTCATGTGGCTTACCGGTCCAACAACCGCAATGGTCGCGGTCGTTGTCGCAAACCTCTCGGTCGGAATGCCCTTCAACATGCTCCTGATCTTGTCGGGATTGCACACCATTGACGATGGCTTGTACGAGGCCGCCGAAGTTGATGGTGCGGGTCCCATCCGTACCTTCTTCTCCATCACGGAACCCCTCATGCGTCCCGTCGTCTTCTCGCTCTTGCTCTTGGGCGTCATCAATACCTACAAGGTTTTCGACCTGATCTACACGATGACGAAAGGCGGGCCCGTTGAAGCGACGACGACTTTGCCGATCTTCACCTACCTGCAGACCTTCAAGGTCTTCGACTTTGGTAATGGTGCAGCCGCCTCGATGCTGACGATGGTTCTGCCCTTGGCGCTGTCGTGGTTCTATGTTCGTTCGCTGGATAAGGAGGACGCGTAATGTCTGTGGAGACTTCTGAAGTCCAAGGTGTGGCCAGCGAAAGTGCACCCAAGGACGGAAAGCGCGCCGAGGCCTCGGAAACGAGGACTTTTGCGAAGACAAAGCACGAGAAGCATGAAGGCCGCGTGCGCATCGCCAAATCTGCTGCCGCATGGGTCATGGCGATCTTCTATCTTTTCCCGGTCTATTGGATGGTGTGCACGGCCTTCAAGACGCAGAAAGAAACCTTCGTTCAGCCACCGCACCTCATCCCGCAAAATCCGACGCTTGATTCCTTCCGAGTCGCCTTCAGTGACAACTTCGGGATCTGGAAGGCACTGGGGAACTCGGCGATCATCGCTGCTGGGTGTCTGGTACTGACGCTGCTCTTTGCGATCCCTGCGGCCTACGCGATTGCGCGAATGAGGAGCGCAGTGACAACCGGAATGCTGATCTTGTTGAGCGTCGTTCAGCTCCTCCCCGCCATCGCGATTTCGATCCCGATGTTCGTGCTTTTCCGTCAAGCGGGAATGGTCAACACCCTCCCCTCGATCATCTTGGCGGACGTGACGGGCACCCTGCCTTTCGCGATCATCATGCTGCGGCCCTTCTTCAAGCAGTTCCCGAAGGAAGTTGAGGAGGCGGCGCGACTTGATGGCCTCGGAATCATTGGAACCATTGTTCGCGTGGTGATCCCAACGATTCGCCCCGGCGTTATCATGATCGGATCCTTCTCATTCCTCATGACCTGGGGTGAGTTCACCTTCGCGTTGACCTTGCTGACGAAGGCGGATCTGCAGCCTTTGACGGTTGCTTTGAACCGCTAGATCGGTCAGTATGCGACGAACTGGAATGACCTGATGGCTGTGGCCACGGTTATTGCAATCCCGGTTTTGCTCCTCTTCATTGCTCTGCAGCGCTATATCGTCGCTGGCCTCGCCGGTGGCGCGACGAAGGGGTGAAGCCGGGGCGTGCCCTCCCCACTTCGCTCTCACATTCCTGCTTTAGCTCACTGACTCCGGGCCTATGACTGTTCTAAGGCCGTAGGTGAGCGAGCTAAAGCAGGAGGGGATGGACGCGTGTGGACATCGCCCAGAAGTTGGTGTTCACTGAGATCACGAACATCCAAGGTCCGCAGGGCATTCGCACCTCCACCAACGAAGATTTGGCAGGTTCTCTGTGTTATTCGATGAAACTCAACTTCCCGAAACGCACTCGGCACTTCATTTTCCGGCCGATGAATGGTGGAAGAGCGCGGTTGTTTACCAGATCTATCCCCGCTCATTTAATGACGCGAACGGAGATGGTTTCGGCGATCTCCAAGGGATCCGCTCCAGGTTGGGATACCTGAAGGAACTGGGCGTTGATGTCCTGTGGCTCTCGCCGATCTACCGTTCACCCCAAGCCGATAATGGCTACGACATTTCCGATTATCAGGACATCGATCCCGCTTTCGGGACCATGGACGACTTCAATGAACTCATCGCAGACGTTCACTCCCTAGGGATGAAACTGGTCATGGACCTGGTCGTCAACCACACCTCGGACGAGCACCCGTGGTTCATTGAGTCGCGTTCCTCGATCGATAATCCAAAGCGCGATTGGTACTACTGGCGTGACCCGCGTCCGGGTTTTGAGGGAGGAACCCCCGGAGCCGAACCCACAAATTGGGGGTCATTCTTCTCCGGTCCCGTGTGGAAATACGACCCGCATACCGGTCAGTACTACCTCCATCTCTTCGCAGAAAAACAGCCCGACCTGAACTGGGAGAACCCCGAAGTTCGCCAGGCCGTCTACGAAATGATGCGCTGGTGGCTGGACCGCGGGGTCGATGGCTTCCGAATGGATGTCATCAACCTGATCTCCAAGGTCCCCGGCCTTCCCGATGGCACCTGCCAGCCCGGTCAGGATCTTGCCGACGGAAGCCCCTTCTACATGGAGGGACCGCGCCTGCATGAATTCCTCCAGGGAATGCACGGCGAGGTCTTCGAAGGCCGCGGTGCGATCTTCACCGTCGGGGAAACCCCCGGGGTACTCCTCGAAAATGCGCCTCTCTACTCTGATCCCGCGCGCCACGAAGTCAACATGATCTTCCAATTCGAGCACGTCGGCCTGGGCCTGCCCGAAGGAAAATTCGGCCGCCGCACGTTGGAGGCAGGAGACCTCGCGGACTCGCTCACGCGCTGGCAAGAAGGCCTCGCCGAGCGGGGATGGAACAGCCTCTACCTGTGCAACCACGATCAACCGCGCACGGTCAGTCGTTTCGGCGATGAAAAGTACTGGTATGACAGTGCAACCGCACTTGCGACGATTCTTCATCTCCTGCGCGGAACCCCCTATATCTACCAGGGTGAAGAACTGGGCATGACGAACACGGTCTTCGCGGGGATCGAGGACTTTGAGGACATCGAGTCCACCAACTACTACCGTGTGGCCACCGAACACGGAGACGATCCCGAGCGCGTCCTTGATGGCCTGCGCGCGATGGGCCGCGATAACGCGCGCACTCCCGTCCAGTGGGATGCGTCGGACAATGCCGGTTTTACGACGGGTACGCCGTGGATTACTGTCAATCCGAACTACCCGGTCATCAACGCCTCCGAGCAGGTGGGGGACCCGGTCTCGGTGTTCTCCTACTTCCGCGCGCTCATTCGCCTGCGTCATCACCTGCCGGTTGTTGCCGATGGGCGCTTCGAGCGCATCGATGCGGGGCATCGTGAGATCTTCGCCTTCCGCCGCACCTTGGGTGAGCGCCAGCTGGTAGTTATTGCAAATCTTTCCTCGAAAGATCTGGCCCCGGTCCTTCCTTCAGAGATTTCCGAGGCCGTACCTGCGTTTGTCCCAGTCCTGACCAATGCGAATGTGTGGGAAGAGATGGGTGCGCCGCTTGCTCCGTGGAGGGCGCGGGTTTTTCTTCGATAGTCATCGTGTCAACCATTGAGACCATTCATGTTTGAATTCGCTGGAAATTCACGATTTTTCTGAGAAATAGTGAATACGTATTCGGTGAATTGAGGCTCTGACCTGCGCTGATAGTTATCAGTGCAGGTCAGAGCTGTTTTATTGTCGCTCTTCCGCGGTATTTCAACGATTTTTCAATCCAGAATTAAGTCGCTGTGATTCATTGTTATGCCAATGTTGCGTGCAGGAATGGTTCTGGATGCGTTCAGGCGATCTTTGTAGCGTCATCGCGAAGCTTTAACAGGCTGTTTTCGCTGATAACACGCAGAAAAACAGAGTGAGGGATACGCATGCGGATTGGTACCGCAAAGAAGATCGGGGCGCTCGTAACTGCCGGTGTACTCGCGGGAAGCGCGACAGTACTCGGCGCAGAATATCGAGCAGAAGCCGCCCCAACAATTACGAAAGTCTGGGCCGACAAAGCGCGTTATGAGCCGGGGACACCTGTCACTGTCACTGCCCAAACTCGAGGGAGCGGGGAAGTAAACTTCTCACTCACCCACCTGGGAAAGCAGATCGATCACTACACCGCCCAGGCCTCGGAAAACGGCAAAACAACCTGGACTTTTACTCCCCCGAGCACGGACTTCACGGGCTACATGGTGGAAGTCGACACTAAAGATTCCCAGGCGAATACGGCGATTGACGTTTCCAGCACTTGGACGCGATACCCGCGCTTTGGCTACCTGGGTAACTACAGCGCTGATCTCAGCGGAAAGACTGACGGCATCATCGATCAGCTGGCCCAGGACTACCACATCAATTCGCTCCAGTACTACGACTGGATGTGGCGTCATGAAGACCCGGTGCGCTACGAAGACGGCAAGGTCGCGCCGCAGTGGAGCGACTGGAAGAAGTGGAACTTCTCCTCGGACGTCATCAAGCAATTCATCGCCTCGGGCGATGATGCCGGCGTCGCCTCGCTGCCCTACTCCATGAGCTATGCAGCACTTGAGGGGTACCAAAACCACGGCGTGAGTAGCGACTGGGCAATCAACATCCGAGGCGACAACGACACCCGCGTCCCCTGGACAAGCGTCATGATCCCCGGCCAGCAGGACACAACCCTGCACATGATGAACCCGCAGAATACTCAGTGGCGTCAGCATATGGTCGATCAGTACAAGAAGCAGATCGAACTGGGCTTCGAGGGAACGCATATCGACCAGCTCGGTAACCCTCAGGGCGCGTGGGATGTCAACGGGAACCCCGTCGACCTCGAAGCCGGTTTTGCGTCGCTCGTGAACGAGACTTCGGAGCAGACGAAGAAGCCTGTTGGACTCAATGCCGTTGACGGCTACGGTTCCAGCCAATTGGCTCAGTCCAAAGCCGACTACCTCTACACCGAGCTGTGGGGCAGCCAGGCCTCGAACTCGAACTTGGCGGACTATCTGGAACGTCAGCGCAAGGAGTCCGGAGGCAAGAGCGCAGTCGTCGCTGCATACATGAACTCCGACTCCGTGACGGGCGACCGATACGAGGCCGAGGACGCGTCTCACGCGGGACTGCCCACGGCCTCGGACCACGAAGGCTACACGGGCAAGGGATTCGTCGAGCAGCCCGAATGGCGAAGGAAGGCTGTCTCCTTCAACGTCAATGTCACTGAGAGTCGAAACTACGGTCTGGTCTTGCGCTGGGCGAATGCAACCGGACGCATGGCTGTGCGCAGCGTGTACGTCGATGGCAAGAAGATCGGCGTCCTGTACATGGGATCAAGCCCGACACATTTCAACGACAACTCTGACATCTGGACCCGGTGGAGCACGGGCGAGGCCAGGAGCACGTGGCTGGACAAGGGACAGCACACAATCACCTACCAGTTCGATGAGGGCGATTACGGAGATATCAACGTTGACTCGTTGACGGTTTCTTCCTTCGACACTCCTTCCGTTCAGTTGGCTGACGCGGTATTCGCGGCAAACGGCGCGCACCACCTGGAACTGGGCCAGGACAACAACATGCTCAATGGCCCCTTCTTCCCTGACCGCATCAAGTTCATGAGCTATGAGCTGCAGGACTGGCTGCGTAACTACTACAACGTCATTACCGGTTACGAAAATGTCCTCTACGGACCCAACTTTCACCGCGTCAGCCGAGGAGTGTCGATCCAGGGGCATAACGTCAGCTCCAACGGAAGCGCAAACACCATTTGGGCAAACGCCATGACCAATGGTGATACGCAGGTCCTTCACCTGATCAACCTCGAGAAGGACAATGATGACAAGTGGCGTGATCCCACCGCAAAGCCCGAGACTTTGCTTGGCTTGCCCGTTTCCTACACGATTGGCGACGGTGAAGTTCCCGCGCACTTGTACGCGGTCAGTCCCGATGTTGATGGCGGTCGTGCGCGTGAGATTCCCTTCACCGTCAAGACCAACGATCAAGGACAGCTCACCGTGAACTTCACGGCAGACGTGCTCTCCGTGTGGGACTTCTTCTACACGCAAAAGGACGAGGCCTCGCACAACGATGGCGGCAACACTGACGGTCACTCGGATGCCAACACTCCCGACAACACGCCGAGTACTCAGCTTCAGCAGGGAGCGTTGGTCAATGGAAATGGGAAGTGCTTGGATCTGTGGGACGGAGCGAGCCTCAATGGACGCAAGATTCAGGAGTGGGATTGTGTGCGCACGACGTCTTCTGACCGAAGCGGCTCCGAGCCGATCTACGCACAGAATGTGACCTTTGATCAGGGCAAACTCATGCTGGCCGGCAAGTGCCTCGACATCTTCGAGCAGCGTAATGAGAATGGAACTCCCATTCACCTGTGGGACTGCGTCCCCGCGCCCACTCAGGAATGGAGGCAGTTGTCAGGCGGTCAACTGCAAAACGTGGCGACTGGGAAATGTCTGGCAGTTCGGGAAGACTCTTCCGAAAACGGGACAGTCATTCACCTATGGGATTGTCATTCAGGGCAGACTGAAAAATGGAGTTTCGAGCGGTAGCCGCTGGGGAACTCCGTAGTGGCCGTGGCCCCATTTCCTTGGAGGGAGAGGTGGGGCCACGGTCTTTTTCTGGGTGCGTCACGTCTCACATGGAATGGGTTTGCATTGAGTATTCGTGGCGCGATACTCTTTTGGCAATTTGGGCTAGTTCAGCACCAGGTTGATGAAGTTTACGAATGTAGTGCCACGAAACCTTAGAAGCAGGAAGGATAACCGATGAGCACGATCGCCCCCACCCGAGAAAAAGAAGAAGTCACTCGACATGATGATGACTTCTCATTTGAAGCAGTTCCATCTCAGAACCGACGGTCATTTTGGGCCGTCGGTTTTGTTATGCTCGGCTTCACCTTCTTCTCCGCCTCGATGAGCGTTGGAGCAAAGCTTGGAAACGGTCTCAATTACTCGCAGTACGTGTGGGCGGTGATCATCGGCGGCGCGATCTTGGCCGTCTACACCGGATCCCTGGGCTACATCGGCGCAAAGACCGGACTGAGCTTCGACCTCATGTCCCGCCACACCTTCGGACGTATCGGTTCCTACCTCCCCTCGGCACTCATCTCCTTCACGCAGATGGGTTGGTTCGGTGGCGGCGTTGCGATGTTCGGCATCCCCGCAGCTGAAACCCTGGGAATCAGCCCCTGGCCGGTCGTCATCGTTGCAGGTGGACTCATGACCGCTTCCGCTTACTTCGGAATCAAGGCCATCGAAATCGTCTCCTTCATCTCGGTGCCCCTGATCGCAATCCTCGGTAGCTACTCGATGATCGCCGCAGTGAACGACGGAGGCGGCCTCCACGCAGTCTTCGGACAAAACCAGGGAATGACCACGGTGACCGCAATCGGCCTCGTCATCGGAAGCTTCGTCTCCGGCGGAAGCGCAACCCCGAACTTCACGCGTTTCGCGAAGACCACCACTTCGGCGGTCATCACGACGGTCATCGCCTTCTTCATCGGCAACACCTTGATGTTCTCCTTCGGCGCGGTCGGCGGTGCCTTCACCGGCAAGGACGACATCTTCTACGTCATGATGGCCCAGGGACTGCTGATCCCCGCCCTCATCGTCCTCGGCGCCAACATCTGGACCACGAACAACAACGCCCTGTACACGACCGGTCTTGGATACGCGAACATCACCGGAATCAACAAGAAGCCCCTGGTCTTGGTCGCTGGAGTCATCGGCACCCTGGGCGCCCTGTGGCTCTACGACAACTTCGTCGGCTGGCTGAGCCTGCTCAACGCCACTCTGCCTCCCATCGGTGCGGTCCTGGTCGCGGACTACTTCGCCCGCAGGAAGACCTACATGACTGAGGGTGAGAGCGCAACCACCATCAAGTGGGCACCGATCGTCGCCTTGGTCGCGGGCGCGCTGACCGGCTGGCTGACCCCCGGCTTCGGAATCGTCTCGATCAACGCCATGGTCGTCGCGATCCTCGTCTACTTCATCGGAAGCGCAATCGAGAAGGGAATCCGTCGATGAGCACCCCCGCAAACGCTGGAGCGAACCTGCTCATCAAGGGTGTCCGCATTGAAGACGGACCCGCCGGAGTCGACATCCGCATCACGGACGGAAAGTTCGCGGAAATCGGCGCGGGACTGACGCCTCGTGAAGGCGAAGAGGTCCGCGACTACACGGGCAAGCTGGTGCTGCCCCCCTATATCGAATCCCACGTTCACTTGGATACGGCGCTGACCTCGGGACAGCCGCGCTACAACGAAAGCGGAACCCTCTTTGAGGGCATCGAGGTGTGGAGCGAGCGCAAGCAGAGCCTGACCTACGAGGACGTCAAGGATCGCGCGGGCCGCGCACTTCGTCAGCAGGCCCAGTTCGGCATCCAGTACGTGCGCTCGCACGTCGACGTGACCGACCCGGACCTGACGGCCCTTCGTGCGCTCATTGACCTGCGTGAGGAACTTAAGGACTCCATGACCCTGCAGTTGGTTGCCTTCCCGCAGGAAGGCATCGAGTCCTTCCCGAACGGACGCGACCTTATGCGCCGCGCGGCGGAAATGGGCGTGGATGCAATCGGCGCCATCCCGCACTTTGAGTTCACCCGCGAGTACTCCGTCTCCTCGCTGAACTTCGCAGTCGAGCTTGCGCAAGAGTACGGACTGCTCATGGACGTGCACTGCGACGAAATCGACGACGAGGCCTCGCGCGGGCTGGAAACCCTGGCCACGCGCGCACTCGAGGCCGGGATTGGGCCGCGAGTGACCGCCTCGCACACGACGGCAATGCACTCCTACAACAATGCGTACTTCCTGCGCTTGGTGCGCCTGCTCAAGATGAGTGGCATCAACTTCGTGTCGAATCCTCTGGTCAATACGCACCTGCAGGGGCGTGTCGACACCTATCCGAAGCGCCGAGGCGTCACCCGCGTGAAGGAACTAACCGAGGCAGGCATCAACGTTTCCTTCGGTCAGGATGATATTGAGGATCCGTGGAATCCCATGGGTACCGGAAACTTGCGTGATGTCGTGCTCAACGGCCTGTATGTCACGCAGATGATGGCGCGCCCGGAGATCACGGGCTCGTACAACTTCATCACCCACAATGCTGCGCGCACGCTGAGCCTGTCCGATTACGGGATCGAGGTTGGAAACACGGCGAACTTCATTGTGCTGGACGCCAAGGATTGGTTCCACGCACTGAGCTTCGGTGCTCCTGTGCTTGCGAACTTCCGCGCCGGCCGAGTGCTGGCGGAGTGCGAACCCCTCGCACGCCGCGTGCACTTCTAGGGATTGCCGAGGCCGCGCTCCCTTGAGGGGAGCGGGAGCCTTGCGCCTTTGGTACTGACCGCCTGGGCTCCGCTTCTGATTGCACTATCAAGAGCGGAGCCCAGGGGTTTGTCGAGGGCCAGTTCCGCAACCAAGGTTCCGACAAAAGCATCTCCTGCACCAGTCGGATCAACTACATGCGTAGCGATTGCGGGGCGATGTTCCCATGAATCTGTTTCCCTGGTATAGACCCAGGCACCTTTCTCCGCGCCGGTCACGATAAGAATCGGCGGCAAGGTTGCATCTTATGTTCACTGGTAAGTAAGGGCATTCCGTTTGTAATGTCATCCCAGCTGGTCTCAAAACACCTGCGGACACCAAACTCATTGACAATGAGAATATTGGCTGTTGACAAAATTGGATCAGTAGGGTCAAATTCGGCACCAGTGTCTGCATCGATGACGAATCGACCACCGCTCACTTGCAGAGAGGAAATGGCCTGAGCAAGTTGGTCGTTATTCCTCACTCTACGGATCTTTTCAGGAGTCGAGCACAGGATAGTCGAAGTCGAGATTCGTTCTAGAGCTTGCTCATCTAGGGTGACTGTTTCAGATTGTCGATCAGGGTAGATGACAGCGTTAGAACCTTCGGTTATGAACACTAAACAGACTGGCTCAACACCGTCAGTGATTTGTGTGATGAGCGAAGTATCGATCCCACAGCTATTGAGATCATCGCGCAAAGTACCTGAATCGGGACAATCTTTGAGGAAGCCAATGAGAGCAACATCGGCTGTGCTGCAACGAGCAGCGACAGCCATGTTGGCGATTGTTCCTCCGGGGATTCGAGCCAGTGAAGAAAATGTCGCTTTGTCCCCCAGCTGTGGCCAGTGATCGAGCGGACATAGGACATCCATAATCGGTTCCCCGATGAATGTCACACGTGCGTTCACGAGTACCTCCTCGGCCCTCCGTCTGTGCAGTGAGCAAAGAGTGCGGTTGTGACAGAACCGCCTTCGATGGGGATCCATTCGGATGGAAAACGAGGGTCAGAGTCAGCAAGCCAGTGATACGCACTCGAACTATCAATTCCGAAACACGGTGAATGCCATGTCCCACGATGGAGGATCATCGCACAGCCACGTGGGATGACAATAAATGCTGAGTCTTCAGCAGTTGGTACGGGGTGCTGTGAAGAACAGACTGCGAAAATGATAGGTTCGGAGGTTGGGAGCAAGGTCTCTTGGGTGTGGTCATGTCGCTCGAGTGCAGTTACGGGCGCGTCGAAGCATTCCACGAAGGTCATTGCGAGGTTAACAGGATTGCTGTTGATCTTCTCCCGGCTTTTGAAGTCTTCCCAGCCTTCACCGGATGCTTGAATGACGGTGGGGTGCTCCGGAGAAAAACACAATTCTTGTCCCCATGCAGAGATATCATCGATGCCCACCGTATAAGTGGGACGAACATGGGATTTCATCAGTGCCCCTCAAGTTTACGAACTAGGCGGACAAGCTCTGCGACACGTGAACGTTCAAGGTCGCCGTGGACGTCGCCATCTGTCTTCAACGAAGAGCCAATGATTGCTCCATCGGCAATCCTCAGTTGTTCAACACAATTTGAGGCCCGTACTCCGGCGCCAACAATTAGTGGAAAATCACCAATAATCTCGCGAAATGTTGAGATTTTCTCGATCTCAGTTTCAACACCTGTCGCACGTCCGGTGACGATGATTCCATCACCTCGTCGCATTGCGCGGTGAAGATCTTCTTCAAGAGAGTTTCCGCTGAGTACGGGTTGATTCTTAAGTCGCACACCCCCCAAGATCACAGTGGGAGAGTTCTCTTGGCACCAGTTCACTCGCTCTTCAAAAGCTGGTTCTTGCTCGGGAGGAAGCTGACCCGCCAGGGAGTCGAGTTGGATGAATGGGAGTTGGTACTCGACGGCGAGATCGAAGCTCTTGTCGTTATCCCAGATGACATCGACACCGACAAACAGTTGAGGGAATTCTTCGAGAATACGAGGAAGACAATAGACAACATCGTCATAGCTTCCAAAGTAGTTTTCCACGATAACCCCGTCGAAACCTTCTTCACTGAAGATCTCACTTTCTTTGCGGGCGCGGTCCAGAATGTCCTGCTGTCCCTCGCCTTTAAGATGGAGCATTCCCAATAGGAGCTTTGACCGGTCGAGTGGCCATTGTCCAAGACAGGCACTACGTGAAGGAGTCATTATTCCTAGCTTTCTGTAGTAGTGAAGAGTTGATTAAAAAATGCGCGCAGAGTATCAAGTGTGATGAGATCCGGTGAAGCATTCGCGCGGCGCGCAACTTCAACACCTGGAGGAACACGCAAATACGAGCGCTCAAGGACCGCCTCGTTTGCGAATACAGAGGATGCAGTGTCGTCGCAAATGATGGTTCCTTCGGACATGACGACAACTCTGGGGAAATTTTCAATGACGAAACGCATGTCGTGCGATACCGCAATGACACATATTCCTTCTTGGGAAGCCCACTGGAGTATTCCACTCAGTGTTTCCCGCCCGATGTCATCGAGGCCCGCGGTGGGCTCGTCAATGATGAGGTAATCGGGTCGCAGTGCAAGAGCTGCGGCGCAGGTGACGAATTTCCTCTGAGCAAGAGGCAGATCCAAAGGATTAGTCTCGGCCTCACCCGTGAGGGCACAGACTTCTAAAGCATCGCTAACTCTCTGATCGATCTCTTCGGTGGTGAGCGTCTTTCGACGTTCCAGAGCGTAGGCACACTCATGACGCACGCTCGTACAGAAGATCTGATCATTCGGATTTTGAAAAACGTAGCCGATTCGTTGGGCAATCTGATCACTCCGCATACGTGTAAGGCTTGTCTCATCAAGGAAGACTTCGCCAGACGAGGGTGTGATAAGACCGTTGAGAAGCTTTGAAAGCGTTGATTTTCCCGCGCCGTTTTGCCCGACAAGAGCAACTCGTTCGCCGGAAGTAAAGCGTACGGAAACTCTGTTGAGAGCAAGGTTTCCGTCCGGGTATGAGAACGAAATATCGCGGCATTCAATCATGATGTGCTCCGAGATCTGTCACTCGGGAAGATGCGGAGATGTCAGCCCAGGCGTCTTCACGAGTGAGCCATGGTGAGCGCCCAATTTCGGCCGATAGACGCAGTACTTCAGGGAAACCGCAGCGTACGCCATCCTCCAGTGCTTTGGGGAGTACTTGTTGTGCACTTCCTTGAGCGTAGATACGTCCCCGGTCGACGATGATAAATTCATCGACGATATCTACAAGTAGATCGACCTTGTTTTCCGCCAGAAGTACTGTTTTTCCTGTGTTCTTCAGTGAGTAAATTACCTCGAGAATCATGTCGGTGGTCAAAGGGTCGAGCTGCGAAGTTGGTTCGTCAATGAGCAAAATGGGAGTATCCATGGCCAAGACAGCAGCCAACGAGACTCGCTGACGCTGACCCCCTGAGAGTTCGAGGGGGTCTTTAAAGGCAAGGGACTGTAGATGTGTATCGACAATAATCTGGGCGACACGATCAATCATGCGATCGCGGTCCCAACCAAGGTTTTCTAACCCGAATGCGATTTCTTCGACGACTGTAGTGCACACCCCTGTGAGTTGTGTGTAGGGGTTTTCGAAGACGAGGCCGATAGAGGCTGCAAGTTGTCGTTCGTCCAGCTCGGTGAGATCCTCACCGAGAATACGGATACTTCCGGTCACTGTTCCCCCAAGAATAGAGGGAATGAGTCCGCGCAGAGTATTGCACAGAGTCGTCTTTCCAGATCCGTTTGGACCGATTAATCCATAGATCTTTCCTTGCTCGAGTTCAAGTGAAATGCCGTCGAGGGCATTGGTCGGAGCTAGTGGGTGGCGAACCGAAAGATCAGTGACGCTTATTGCGTTCACCATAGGAATCGACCTCCCAAAGCAATGGCTGTTGATACAAGTAAAGAGATAAGTAGGTAAAGAGCGTCCCTAACAGAGAACATTTGGTGAGGTTTGAGAAGTTGTGTGTCTTTTGAGACACCAAAACCGCGAACTTCCATTGCAATCGCGCGTTCTTCAACGCTTGCGAGAGAAGAAAGAACCAGCGGAGACACCGTTGGAAGTAACGCGCGTAGGCGAATCCAGCGACTTCCGTCCACTTGGATCCCGCGTGATCGTTGAGCATCTTGGACGGCACTTGCGCGCTGTCCAAGTTCAGGGACCAAGCGGATGGAGTTCATGACGACATAAGAGGCTTGTCGGCTCGCTCCCATAGTCTCAAGAGCCTGAGCCATGTCTTTGAGGGAAAGTATGGAACTCAGAAGAATGAGTGGAGCGCATACGCCGAGCAACATGGCGATGTACCAAATTGCTGAATCGACTCCTTCTTGAGTGACAGTTAGGGGGCCAACATGAAAGAGAACAGAATCTCCGTATTCGAAGAAGGCACGAACAAAGAGGGTAAAAACCGCAATCGTTATGCCAATCTTCCAAAACCGAGGCCAGAACACCGTGAAAACTCCGAAGAGAGTGGAGGCAATGATGATCACTACTGAGAAGACATAGTATGTCGGCGCATCGCCGGTGCTGAGAACCCCGATCATGAGGATCACTGGTATGGCAAGGCGCAGAAGAGGGTGAATTCTCTCAACGAATCGTTGTGGAACATCCTGCGCAATCTCGTCGAGAATTGCCTGCCGCATCGTGGTGTATTCTGCGGTGTTCTGGCTAGGAGTCGTAGTCATGACACTACTTCGTGTGCATCTGAATGCTTACTTTGTAACCTTTTGACGGGATTGGAGGTATTTCTCTCCATTGGGGAATTTTGCGAGTGTGCGCTGTGGCAAAGCAATCAAAATGTAGAAAACGACAAGAGCTGTGATGACCTTGTCGGTGATATCGCCCGAAACGCCGGCGCTCATTGCTGCCAACCAATTTGGAGCACCAATCTGACGCAGGAGGCCAGCAATGATGCCTGTTCCTGTTGAGGACAAACCGTGGTACACGATGATCGTGATAAGTGATCCCGATACGCCGGTAGTAATTCCGCCAATAATTCCCGAGAGCAATGAACGCAGGAATGTCGAATAGCCGTTGTAGTGGGACAAGATCGTCGCAACTCCACCGGTAATAACGAAAAGCGGAATGTAGAAGATATTGGAGGGGTTCGTGATCAAAGATGCGAGGCCAGTGATAACACCGACGATCGTTGCTGGCCAGAAGCCGGAGATAACTGCGGTGAGTACAACGCCGATCGAATCAAGCCAAATTGGGAGTTTGAGGGCAAAAACGATATTGGAAACAACGATATTAAGAGCGATGGCGATGGGGATGACGTAAAGCGTCATCTTGTTCATCTGCTTAGCAGACATGGGTATTCTCCTCTTTGAGAGTTACAGGTTCGGCATATCCCCTGACCTGATCAATCGTCATGGTTGCCTGGACGCGTGTGGAGTACGTGACTTCGCTGTCTTCAATGCATGCACCATTGTGGTCGTAAGTTGACCCAGTGAGGTGAAGCAGGCATCGCGTTCCCACGGGTTCGCCCAACACTGTTCGGGTTTCTTGGTCAATGCTTCGCGCGCTCATCGAGACGACCGAGAACTTCGGAGTCGTCTGATAGGCATCGCGAAGGATGTGATAGATCGAGGCATCGGTGAAATCAATTTCTTGGATGCCGGGGAATAGATCAATCGGGAGGAAAGAAATATCGAGGCTCACCGGGAAAGAGCCGTTGTCGTTCTCAATCAAGCGAAGGCGCTTGAGTCGTAGGGCGGGCCGATTCTGACGCAGTACCACCGAGTGATCCAAGACGCGTGCGCGTGCGTGGTCGCTTTTTCCTTCGAGGCGGTCGGTCAGTGAACCGAATCCCCACAGAACTCGCTTGTTTTCCTGTGAGGTTACGAAGGTTCCTTTACCTTGGTAGGACCGAAGATAGCCCTCACTGACGAGGACTTGGAGTGCGCGGCGAATAGTTCCCCGGGTCACCGAGAACTGCTCGCAAAGAATGCTCTCAGAAGGAATCCGTGAACCGGCGGTGAGATCGCCGTCCAGGATTTGGCGTCTGATAGTCTGTGCGATCTGTTCGTAGACCGGAGGGGAAATGCTTGTCACCTCATGCTCCTTTGCAATCTGCGGACAGGCGACAATATATGACGTAGGTCATAGACAGGTCAATACTCTTCCTGTACGTCTTTTCTAGACAAGTTCAAGGAAAAGTACATGAATATGAGTCTGATGACGTAGGTAAAACAACTCCCCGGGGCCAGGCTGAGCCTGGCCCCGGGGACGAGAGTGAATAAATGTCAGTTGTTACCTTCAACAACCTCGAGAGGAATCTGGTATTCCTTGCCGTTGGGATCGGTGAGCTTAATGGTGGTTTCGCCGACCTTCTTGGGGTGAATACGAAGGTTCTTGGAGCCCTTGACCTGCTCGGCAATTTCCGCGTCGGCAATTTCGACCTTTGCCTTCGAGGCGCTGCCATCGAGCTTGAACTCGAGGTCACGCTGCTCGGGGAGCGTCACGCCGGTTTCGACGACCGAGGCCGGGTCCTTGGTGATGAACTTTTCGTTGGTTGCTGATGAGGGACCACTGGAGCAAGCAGCAAGACCGGTTGCTGCCATAACGGCAATGGACATAGTTGCAATGAGAGATTTACGCATGACGCTAAGTTTAGCGATAGCTGGAGGAGCGTCCATTTTTACCGCCACATTTTGGATAGTTGCACCTATGTTGTCGCCGAATTGTGACCAGATAGGACCGTCAAAGGGAAGAAATGGCGAAAAGTCAGCTGCAAACACACAATAGAAATACGCACTTCGACCAAAGGAGCAAAATGCAGGCTGAAGACTATCGCAAGGTTCCCGAAGTTGGGCTGACCAACCCGACCATCGATGTCCTGCGGGCGCATCGCACCATTCGCAAATTCGAGGACACTCAGCTTGGCCTCAAGGAACGCGATGCTCTCATCGACGTAGCCCGTCGTGCACCCACCTCATCCTTCCGCCAACAGTTCTCAATCATTCACGTCACCGATGTGGCAAAGCGTGATGCTCTGGCCGAGGTCGCATGCCAGCCTTACGTGGGCACCGGCCGCGGCGATCTCTTCATGTTCGTCGTCGACCTCTACCGCAATGCGCGAATTCGCGAAGAAGCGGGAATGGATATTGCTCCGCTTCAGCGCACCAACCTGTTTTTGGCAGCCATGGAAGACGCGGTTTTGGCCGCTCACAACATGGAGGTTGCGGCTGAATCCATGGGTTTGGGTACGGTTTACCTTGGCTCGCTGCTGCGAGGTCCTGCGCGTACGATCGAGCTCCTCGAGCTACCGCGCATGACCTTCCCGATCCTCGGCCTACTGGTGGGACGCCCGCTGCAGGACCCGCCTTATCGTCCTCGCGTGCCTAAGGACTTGGCAGTCGGTGAAAACACCTACCCGAAGGTCGAGGGTTCGTAGCTGGAGGCCCTGGCCGAATATGACGAAGACGTGCGCGCGTACTACGAAATGCGCAAGGCCGGCCTTGGAGCTACCAATGCCTTCACCCAGATCATCAGCGAACAGATGGGCTTGCCCGACACCTTCGACACGGCGCCCGTCCTTGAGGTCTTGCATTCGCAAGGCCTGTGCCTGAGTTAGTTTCCATTGCCGAGGCGGTAGTGCGTAGGTGGTCATCGACCACGTTGAAAGAGGAGAGTTTGTGAGTACACAGGTCACGCAAGAACTGGGGTTTTCAACCTATGTGTTCGTCGAGCGCCTAGGTAAGAACGCAGCAATCTTGCACCCTTTCCCTGAATTCAATATCTCCTTGGTGGCGCGCGCACTTGAGGAAGCGGGACTGCCGATTTCCATCATGGGCGAGCACGCACCTGAGCGCGGAGAAGGAATCTACTTCCAAGAAGAACCCTTCCCGGATGAGTTCCTCGGGATTTTGGCCGATGCGCTGAGCGTTCGAGGCATCGGCGCTTACGCCTACTGCCTCGTTGATGGATCACTGGGCGATCTGGATCTGCACCTCTTCACGCGCGTGGGCGGAAGTTTCCCGCGAGCGGGTAAGAAGGTCGTGCTGATGCGCCTCTACTTGGGGCGAAACGCCGAGGGACCCGCTGCGACAACATGGATTTTCGGCGCGCCCGCGGACCTCGAGGAAGTGAATGCGCTCCTGGGGGAGAAGTACGATACTCAGCCCGTGTCTGATCCGGCAGGTTTTGCGGCAATCGAAATTCAACACCCGGAGTTTTCGGCGGGATTGCAGGAACCTTCGCAGATCATGGACGATATTTTCCAGACTCTGGGTCGTCATGGTTTTGAGGGCCCAGCATTTGTGGAAGATCATTTTTCGCAGTCCAATGATGCGAATCTGTGAGCTGCGGGGTTAAAGCCAAGTAGCGCAGTTGACGCATGGGAAACCTGCTCCAGAAAACTCTCAGGAAACGCACGTATTCCTCGCAGTTGATCTTCGTAGACTAGGTGCATCAGACAACGAGTGACCGGTGTTGCTCGTATCTCTCCGGAAGACTTTCTGGGAAGACTGCTCTGTGTTGATGGGATAACGAAAAAGGGCTGACCATGGCGGTCAGTCCTTTTTCGTATTGTCTGGGGCTATGACTTTCGGCCCATCGCCGGTTATGCTGAAGCGTCCTCACTCAAGCAAAGGAGATTTTGTGAGCGCCGATTCCGTTCTGATTACACGTCAGCACCTATTGGATCCCTCGTTGGAGCACACCCTCATCCTCGTCAAGCCCGACGGTTACGCCCGCGGTTTGACCGGAGAGATCCTGCGCCGCATCGAAGCGAAGGGCTACATCATCAAGGGCCTGAAGATCATGGTCGCCTCGCGTGAAATCCTCGCCGAGCACTACCGCGACCACGCAGGCAAGCCCTTCTTCGAGGGCCTCCTGGACTTCATGAGCGCCGGCCCCCTGGTCGCGATCATCG
>USHU01000003.1 GCA_900554605.1 uncultured Actinomyces sp. | reverse complement strand
GATTATCAAGTACCCGTTCTGGAAGCAGACCTACGCTAATGCCTCGGCGACTTACGCGTGCGTGAACTTCGGGCAGGCGCAGGCACCCGCTGAGATCCGCGATCGCTCGATCCTCATCAATGGGGATATCCACGAGGCGCTCACCCTAGCTCTGCAAGTACGACAGGGCTAGGCCCACCTTCGGAGCGCTACAGTTCTAGCCTCATGTACACGAGTTCTTGGTAGCCCGCAGACGCGGACCGGTAGCCTCGGGGGTTGCGCCCGTATTCCTCGAAGCCTGCGCGACGGTAAAGGGACACCGCCCGTTCGTTGTCCGCCACCACTTCGAGCTCAAGCTGGGTGTAGCCCGCCTGCTGAGCACAGTCAATGCTCGCTTCGATCAGCGCCCGGCCGATCCCCATCCCCCAGTACTCCTTGAGGATGCTGATCCCAAAACGCGCCCGGTGCACAACCTTACGCCTACTGCGCACTGCTGAAACTCCCGCACTTCCAACGATGTGCCCGTCGATCACGGCAAGGAGTTCAACCTCGTTGCCACTGCGTTCTGTTTCTTCCAGGGAGCGGGCTTCTTGTTCATCGTCGGCGCTCTGCTCGTCCGGGTAGGACAGCAGATAGTCAGTTTCCGCATGCGTGCGTTGCGTGGTCTCGCGCAGAACGCGGGCGTCCGAGGCGACGGCGTTCCTTACCAGGAGTTCCACCCTGCCCTTTAGTATCACCGTCTTGGCGTACCTCATTGTCGGACTCCTTGTCTGCCTAGGAATAAGCGCCATTTTCACGATCAATGTACCAATAGCAGCGCACGAGTGACACGCGCGAGCAAGTCTACAAGTCGCTTACTTACCCCACTGCAGATTGATTACCGCCAATTTATACCGCCAGTGGCGGTAATCGGGTGGCGCTGAGACTGTCAGAGCGTAAAACCCATACGCCATCCGGGTTCGCGTACATGTTGGTCAAACAGCGTGAACCTATCACCGCCGTAGAACTAGACTGTTGTCACCCCTCGTCTTTTGGGAAAGGAATGCTTATGTGGCCCAGCCGGATGCTTGAGTTGTTAACCCCGCTGATTGCGGGACTGTGCGAGGAGCGCGGTATCGACGTGCCCGCGCCAACGAGTGTCGATGAGATGTGGGAGCAGTTCCGCGCGCTGGTCAACACGCGCCCGCCCATGCCCGCCTCGCCGCAGTGGCTGGCTTTGCAGGATCAGTTGCTCAGTGAGTTGATTGCCGGGGACGGCGTTGTTTCCATTGACGAGGCCGAGGTCGCGCCCCTGCACCCGAACATTCGCCTGTGGCAGGGTGACATTACGAGGCTCGCGGCGGATGCGATTGTCAACGCGGCGAACTCGCAGATGCTGGGGTGCTGGGAGCCTGGGCATGCGTGTATTGATAATGCGATTCATACCTTTGCGGGCATCCAGTTGCGTTTGGAGTGCGCCCAGCTCATGGAGGAGCAGGGGCACGAGGAGCCGACAGGCAGGGCAAAGATTACGGGGGCGTATAACCTGCCTTCGCAGCGCGTGATTCATACGGTCGGGCCGATTGTGCCCGCCGGCGAGGACGCTGACATGCATCGTTTCGAGCTGATGAGCTCGTACCTGAATTGCCTGGATTTAGCGCAGGAAAGCGGGATGGGTTCGCTTGCCTTCTGCTGTATTTCAACGGGGGTTTTTGGCTACCCGAAGCAGGCCGCTGCCGAGGTCGCTGTGGATGTGGTGAATCAGTGGCTCACTGCGACCCGGTCCCCAATGGTTGTTGTGTTTGATGTGTTCTCGGATGAGGACGAGGCGATTTATCGCAGGCTGCTGGGGTTCTAGGGTTTTAGCGCTCCTGGCACTTTGAAGGGCGGGGCAAGCGTGGATAAGAAGGCTGTTCAGATTCTGAATCGTTTGATGGACGATCGGAAGAAGCATTCGGTGAGTGCTGAGGAACTTGCGTATGCCCGGAAGATGGGCGTCGTTGTTGAGGATCGGCCGATTACTCTCGATCAGGCGCTTGATGTCCTGACGCACTGTTTCGATGCTATGTCTCTAGAGGATGTGGCGCAGGCGTTTTTATATAGCTTGTCCTCACGCGACGTAGATTACCGCTATATTTTGGCGTCCTATGTGTATGCGCGCAGTTGGTTTTCTTATGACCGAGGCCGGACACAGGAGCTTCCGGAGAAGCTGACGGCTACCTTCTTTAACTGGGTGAAGCACAAGGGCGGCGGCATTTGGGGAACGATCGGGAAGCCGATCTTTTACTTGGAGCAGTTCGCGTCGATGGAGCGGCGGACTGCGAGTGATGTTGATGTGGAAATTTTGCGGTCGATCTTGGAGCTGGCTGATTCCATGGAGGACGAGGCCAGTGGCACAGCCTTAGCGACCGCTATCCGCACCGCGAAGTTACTCCCCTGCAACCAAGCGGAGGCCGTTGGGATCGTCGAGACTCTAGGAATCTGCGGGATTCTCGAGGCGCCAGGGCACCCCGGTTTTCGGCATTCATTCACTCCCCCGCTGGAGCGTGACACCGGTGATCTCCGGCAGAGCCTGTCCTATCCATTGAACTGGTGGCACGGAAGCGATGGTGTGAATTGGCAGAATGCGGCGGAGGTGTTTGGGGCCTTACACCGAAACCGAATCTGACCTTCTTCGGTTTTTCTTGAGAAAAACCCGCCAAAATTGGAGTTTGCATGGAGATAAGCAAAGATGAAGTGGCAAACAGGCCTTCCAGAGCAATACAGTTTCATACATGCGATTCCTCAATGATGAGTAAACCGAAAAAGAACAGATAAAGGATAAGCTTGTAATTAAACCTTCTGCCTTC
Organism: uncultured Actinomyces sp.; assembly: GCA_900554605.1. Classification (GTDB taxonomy): domain Bacteria; phylum Actinomycetota; class Actinomycetes; order Actinomycetales; family Actinomycetaceae; genus Pauljensenia. The sequence goes on along the minus strand of USHU01000003.1, from coordinate 15,806 downwards.
ACAGCACTTCGGATTCAAAGATTCATAGCCAAGCCCAATAACCCGAAAACTTTTGGAATCCGTCGCGACAACTACGGATAGCATAACTAGAGAAGACATACCTCTACCGTCCGCGTTTTTCAGCCATACATTGGGGCCAGAGGGCGTTGAAAACATCCCTTACAAGACGTACTCGTACTGAAGTTATTGTCATTCAATAAACAGGTCCATTTAGAAAGTAGGACCACAAACTGAGGAGAAACGAAATGCGGGCAATTGTCATCTCGGTTGTCGCTGGACTAATTGTTGTAGCAATATCTGCTCTTTTTAAATATATCGGAAGGAAAATAAGAGCAGTCCGAGAGTCTCGCGTCACTGATGTGAAGATAACCTACAACCAAATTACTTCTGGAAAAACTTACGTATGGTTCCAAAATACTGGAGAAACTCCTCTTTTTAATATTCGAATTACTCATGAATACGACAACGACCATGGCCTGGTAAAGCTCAATCAAAATCATGAAGTATATAGCCTCTTGGAGCCCGGACAGACCATCAAGGTAGTCCTTCTTTTCACGCTTCAATCTCGGAAGACTGCCACTGTTTTCATTCATTGGACAGATCGACAGGGGAAAGATCACAGCCGTAAGGAAGAAATTAATCAATAGCGCTAATGCTTGTCTCAATAAGTCTATTGATCCTCAGTTCTTCCAAGTAAGCACAGAGATCACGCTCCGGCAGCTCACTCATAATTCAAATCCACCCAGTCCAGAGAAACGTTCTACCCATTCCTGGAGCAATTCACGTACGTGGGCACGCAGTTTTTCGCGGTCACCTCCCCCACCAAAACGGCGTACGGGGGGAAGAATGGCTGCAAGTCCGGTTCCTTCATCGGGCACGTAACCCTCATTCAGGCACCCATACGCAAAATCGCGTGCGCCTTGGCCCAATCGCTGAGCCGCAATAAGGTCTGAAAGCTCCTTTTCTCGACACTCGATAACGAAATTCCCGAATGCGTTCGGAATATTACCTTTCAAGCTGGCTCGGCGGTAGAACTCTTCGATGAGATCTCGTTTTCCACGCATCATCGGTGATGAAGCAAGCGCACGACTGATTTCAACGGGGATTTCACGGTCTCCCCCATCTGCCGAATCATTCCTATGCTGTTCAATCAGCATGAGGATGTAATCGACATTGATATCTACCTGCTTAACAAGCTCCATTTCAAATACCAAGTCATCGGCAATGGGTTCTTTTTCCACTTCAGCGCGTTGACGAACCTCGTGATACAGGTCAAGGTAAATACTGCGATAGTCTTCAAGGTCGCGTGAGCTGACTCGATCGTCTTCTTCGAAGTCATCGAAGGCAGTCAGAATATTTCGTAACCTCAAAATCTGCCCCATGAGTTGGATGAAACGCTTCTGCTCACCCTCGGATGCAATGGACCCCAACGGCAACGGGAATTCCCCAGCTAACGCGTCCAGCGCCTCGTTGTACTTGTCAAGATATTCCCTATAGGGACGCAATAAGACCTGACTGCGGGCTTCTTTGTTTCCAAAGAGAGCAATAGCCTCGTTTGTTTCCTCCTCGAGGTTTCGGAAACAAACGATATTCCCATAGGTTTTCACCGAATTCAGAATCCGGTTGGTGCGCGAGAACGCCTGAATCAAACCGTGAGCATGCAGGTTTTTATCAACCCACAGAGTATTGAGGGTCTTTGAGTCGAAACCGGTGAGGAACATGTCCACAACAATGACCAGATCGATCCTCTTCTCTGTTAGGGCTTTTGAAAGGTGCTCGTAGTAGTTTTCAAAACCCGACGCGTCGGTGCCGAAGTTAGTCCCGAATCGGTCGTTGTATGTAGCAATCGCATCATCCAAGAAGGCGCGATCGTCAAGAGATAGCGCCGAGGGATCCATCGATTCTTCAGCTAATAGACCAGTTCCTGGAGCTTCGTCATTTGGCGCATACGAGAAAATAATGCCAACGCTCCGTCGCTTATCCAAGGGCAGGTCTTCTTGCTGACGCTCAAATTCACGATAGTAAGCACGGGCCGCCTTGATGGATGAAGTGGCCAATAGCGAATTGAAACCGCTGACGCGTTGGTCTTTCAGCTCGTATGAGGAACTACGCTTCGTCTTTTGATCGAAATGCTCCAAAATGTACGAAACGATCGCACCGATACGACGCCTGTCCATGAACGCGCTCTCCGTGTCAATCCCCTCAACGTCGTAGTTCTCGACTCCTTCGCGCACACTGAAGGTGTTGATGTAATCAATCCGGAAGGGAAGAACATTGCCATCACGAATCGCATCAACGATTGTGTAGCAGTGGAGCTGGTCGCCAAAGGCTTGAGCAGTCGTCCGCAGATTTGTCTTCCCAGAGGACGGAGCGTTTTCTGCAAAAATCGGTGTTCCAGTAAAACCGAAAAGGTGATAGTTCCTGAATGCGCGCGTAATGTACCGGTGCATATCTCCAAATTGACTTCGGTGGCACTCATCGAAGATTAGAACAACATGTCCGTCATAGATGGAATGCCCTCGGTTACTTTTAACGAAGGTCGCCAGCTTTTGGATGGTCGTGACGATGATCGGTACTGAAGGATCGTTGATTTGAACAGCGAGCTGTCGAGTTGATTGATTTGCCGAAACTGTCCCTGCGGCAAAGCTGTTGTATTCACGAATGGTTTGATGATCGAGATCTTTACGGTCAACAACAAAGAGGACCTTATCAATACCTTCCATTCCAGCGGCAAGCTTCGCGGTCTTGAAGGATGTGAGAGTTTTCCCTGATCCCGTTGTGTGCCAGATATACCCACCCGCAGCTACGGTGCCTGTCTTTTTGTTCATCGAGGCTGTCTTGATGCGTTGAAGAATCGCCTCTGTTGCTGCAATCTGATAAGGACGCATAACGAGCAATTCGTTCTGAACATTTAGAACGCAGTACCGCGTGAGGATTGACAGAATTGTCCGCTGCGCAAGGAATGTTGCAGTGAAATCAGTCAAGTCGGGAATCTGATTGTTCGCCGCATCGGTCCACCATGAGGTGAACTCAAATGAACGAGCATTTGCGGCCTTTACCTCGCGTCGGTGCCCATGATTTTCAGTTAAATGCTGAAGCCGAACCGTGTTGGAGTAGTACTTGGTGTGCGCACCGTTCGAAATAATGAAGATCTGAACGTATCCGAAGAGCCCGTCTCCGGCTGCAGCATGAAATGAATCCCGTTGATAACGGTTGATCTGATTGAAGGCCTCTCTGAGCGCTTTGCCTCGGCGCTTAAGCTCAATATGAATCAGGGGCAAGCCATTCACAAGAATCGTGACATCGTACCGGTTCTTTCGCTCTCCAGTATCGATAGCAAATTGCCTAATAACTTGTAGTTTATTGCGATGAATATTGGTCTTATCGATAAGACGAATATTTTTGATTGTTCCATCGTCACGCGTAAGAACCTGAACGTAGTCTTCGTGAATACGCCGAGCTTTCGCGATCACTGAATTAGGCTCATCCGATGGAACATTGACAATTGACTGCTGATAAAAGCGTTCCCATTCGTCATCAGTGAAGCAATAATCGTTGAGCGCTTCGAGCTGGTTTCGCAAGTTAGCTGTGAGCCCATCCGAATCATGAATATCAAGATATTCGTAGGCTTGAGCGCGTAGCTGGACAATCAGCGCGTCTTCAAGAGCAGCCTCGCTTTGGTATTCGCTTTGCGTTGAACGCGCAGGCTCGTAGAGGCCAACGACCGTTGATTCATCGCTGACGACGATAGGTTCAATTCGTGGACGGGCGGCAGTGACCATCGCGTTCTCCTTTCGTAACTGCGCTTTCTTGTTGACGAGGCCGAAGCGCCCGGAGAGCGCTTCTTCCACTTGCAACTGTTAGCTCGATGCTAATGCCGCAAACCTTCATTTGCGACAAGTTTTTAACCATGATTGAAAATAACGATCAATTGTCTGTCTGCCTACTAAAACTGCACGCAAGTGCAGGTGCGTCGTTTTATTGTTCCTTCGTTGCCCTGAAGGAGGTGAGAATAGTGAATAAAAGAGAAGTTAGAAGGCACGGTGATGGTTGGGGTGTTTTTGCTCCTAACGCAAGGCGCGCCTCCGTTGTTAAACCGACGCAGGCAGAAGCACAGGCAAGCGGCCGTACAATCCTGATTAATCAGGGAGGCGGCGAGCTGCTCACGCGTGGCCAGAACGGTCAGATCCGTCAGCAAGACACGATCAAGCCTGGAAACGACCCTCGTAGCAGAAAGGGCTAGCTTCCACTGAGGGGGCGGGTCACAGACCCGCCCCCTCGCTTCGTTAGTCCGCCAGCTTCTCAGGAAAGGACAGTAGGCGATCCCGATAATACTCGTACTGAGTACGGCGTGCTTCGATTTCAGCGGGCAGACCCGACGAAACGTCGTTCACGAGGGCATCAAAGCGGTCCAACAGATCGGCAATGACAATTTGCGTCTCTATCGGAGGAACACAAATTCGTTGTTGCAGAATTCTACTGTTGTACAGACGCTTGATCGTTCCTCCATCAGTAGTCCATCTTGTATTCAGATAGACATAGTATAGATAGCGATTTAGAACAATCGATTCGTCATGTTCGAGCCAGACAATATTTGAGTCCTGAAAATATGCATCAGCTCCATCAAACCGAACAATTTGTCCGATGGTGCCAGCAGCTGAAATCAGAAGGTCACCCTGCTTGGGATAAGGGTATTTTTCTTTATATTTCTCATACAGTTCAGCAGAAATGAAGGATGTTGGCGTTCCGCCAAATGTGGATATCTTAAAGAAAGGAATATCGCCCTGAATGCTTGTCTCAGCCTTATGTATTCGTTTACACATTCGAACAACACCGACATCTTGCAACTCAATCACATCGACCGGGCCGCGAGCAGCCAGTGATTCATAGGAGAGCAAGTGGTTACGGTAATGCTCGTACTGGGTCCGCCGTGCTTCCAGCTCCGCTTCCAGCTCCGCTTCCAGCCTCGTGAACTGATCCAATATTCTGACGATCTCACGCTGGACTTCCAGCGAAGGAACAGGAATTTGAATACGCAAAAGCCCCTTATCGGCGATGCGACGAACCTTTGCTCCCGTCAGGTACGGCCGCTTCTGTTCCCGGAATGAACCAGATGCGAAGAAATACGAAACATATTTCGGCTCGAGATTGTGACGGTAGTAAAACATGTCGCCACTAATGGCCACTTCCCCATCACCGAGCCAAGCTGTCGCTTTCCCGACGGCTTCATCATCCTCGCTCGTCGTCGCGATCAATAGATCACCGTATTCGGCATGTTTCAGTCGAGCGAATTGTGCTTCAGATACAGAGGAGACAGCCTCACTCGTCGAAATACCAAAACGTGTATGGATCTGCCCGTAATGAACACAGGGCATGCCAGCTTCGACGAAGTCAGACTTCTGGAGGCCTCCTCCTCGAACAAAAACTCCGACATCACCAAGGGCTCGATACTCCACCCCATCCGGGCACAACTGCGCGATCAGCTCGGCGAGGCGACTCATCGGTCGGCCTCCAATTCTGCGACTATCACGTCGATAGAGGCGCGCAGCACCTGCTGGCGCTCCACGATGCCGGCGATGCGGGCGTTCAACTCGACGATGTCCACCTGCTCGCGCGTGTCCTCAGGCTCGACGTAAGAAGACACTGATAGGTTCCAGTCGTTGTCCTCGATATCGTCGATAGACACCAACGCGGCCACGTGATCTACCGTCTGACGCTCGGACAGCAGGGAGAGGATCCGCCCCTGGTTCTCCGACGCCAGTCGATTCTTGTTCCCTTCACGCACGAACTCGGTGGACGCGTCTAGGAAGAGGACACTGTGGTCGGGGCGCGCCTTTTTCAACACTATGATGCAGGTCGCAATCGTTGTCCCGAAGAACAGGTTCGGCGGCAGCTGAATGACCGCATGCACGAAGTTGTTCTCCACCAGGTAACGGCGAATCTTTCCTTCAGCGGCACCGCGGTACAGGACGCCGGGAAACTCTACAATTGCAGCAGTTCCGTCCTCCGCCAGCCAATGCAGCATGTGCATCGTGAAGGCCAAGTCTGCTCTCAATTGAGGTGCAAGTTTTCCGGCAGGAGCAAAACGCGGATCAGATATGAGCGCTGGGTTGTCGTCCCCTTCCCACTTAGTTGAGTACGGCGGATTCGAGACAATTGCGTCGAAAGGTTGTGCGTCCCAATGAGCTGGGGCAGTCAGGGTATCCCCCAATGCAATATCAAATTTGGAGAAATTCACATCGTGCAGAAACATATTGATCCGACACAAGTTGTATGTCGTGAGGTTGATTTCCTGGCCGTAAAATGATCCGACATTTTCGACACCAAGAATCTTCGCAAATTTAAGGAGCAACGACCCCGATCCCGCACAAGGATCGTATACCCGGCCAACTTTCTTACGGCCATCCGCCGCGATCATTGCTAAAACCTGAGCCACCTCTTGCGGAGTATAAAATTCACCCCCAGACTTTCCAGCACTAGACGCGTACATTTTCATCAAAAATTCATAGGCATCACCGAACGCATCGATTTTCGCGCTTCCATGATCAAACGGTAAGTCACCGATTGATTCCATGATCTTGACAAGCTTTGCATTACGCTCTGCAACGGTATTACCTAGCTTTGTCGCGTTCACATCCACATCGTCGAATAGCCCACGCAAATCAGACTCAGAGCCACTACCTTTGGCGGAATCTTCAATTGAACGGAATGCCTGAGCTAAAGTTTCATTCAGGTTCTCATCGGATGCAGCCCGCGCGCGAACGTTCGCAAACAGATCCGATGGGCGAATAAAAAAGCCCTTGTCTTTGATGATTCCAGCGCGGTCACTTTCAGCAACTTCATCACTCAGAGCTGCGTAGTCAAAAGCATTCGCTTCATCGATACTTCCACCATCTACCAGAATCGCTTCACGCTCTGACGCGTTGACGTACTCCGTTAGATTTTCTGAAATGAAACGATAGAAGAGAAAAACGAGAACATAACTTTTAAAGTCCCAGCCGTCAACACTTCCACGCAAATCATTGGCAATACGCCAGATTGTTTTATGGAGCTCCGCCCGTTCATTTTCCGCAGTCATATTCGCCTCATTTTCCATCAAAAAAGACAACAACACAGCGTCTACTACTGAAGCGACGATGCTTCAATACACTCAACGCCGATCGATCAAGTACGAAGCGATTCTACTCTTAAGCTGCAAAAATTCTGAACACCACGCTTTGTCCTCGGCTCTCTGAGGCGGAGTATTACCTAATGTGCATCGGTTAGGCTTTGAACGTTTAGCATTGAAACCACGCGTCCTACTGCAATGCTGCAGTTCCTCGCGAGTTCTCCGCCAGTTCTCATATGGAAGTAGATGAATTTTATGAGCCCCTCAGAGGAAACAGAGACAAAACAGGCAAGCACCAACAGTGATACGAATTCTTCGTGGCACCAGCTGCTTATCATTGGAAACGGTTTTGACCTGGAGTGTGGGCTGCGGTCTCGGTTTATTGATTTTTTCTCATCACGAATCAAGACCGATCAGAGAGATTTCACCGAAGATGATGACGACGCCGCACACGCCCTTGAAGAGTTAGTTTCAGCATTCCCAACAATTTGGGATTTGATCTTGCGCAACAAACAAGACGCGAATTGGTTTGACATCGAAAAGACTATTGAAATGTGGGTTTCAGGAAATATTCCAGAAGTCACAAAGATCTCTTATTGGGGTAACCCAGGGCCCTACTATCGACCAGACGAAGATCACGAGATTATTGCGTCATATTGCAAAAAGAGACTGTCAAAAATCGACGAATGGATTTCAACAGATAGCGTTCTAGCACTATTTACCGACGATCTTCACCTGCTAGAACAGCAGTTCGCAAGCTATCTTCGTCAGCAAACGTGTAGCTCCGAACCAGTTTGCGAGCAGAAGGCAAATTACTATCAAACTGCACCAAGAAACTTGCAAACGCTATTGAGTGAGAACCTTCCTTCCACCCCCGAACACCTCTTAAGCTATTCAGTACTTAGTTTCAACTACACCGGCCCGTTCGAGCTTCCTACCAAAGAGAGCGGCCAGTGCATTGCCTATACAAATATTCACGGTCTATGCCGCGAGGGGGAAGAGATCGTCTTTGGAATCGATGGGAAAGAGCAACTAACCAATACAATCGCACGCCCTTTCACAAAGACGTATCGCTTACTCGGTTTGGGCGGCCCAAACGCCCGGGATGTAGTCCGATCAGATACACAGTGCATCAAGTTCTACGGCCACTCTTTGAGCGACGCGGACTACTCATACTTCCAGGCAATTTTCGACGCAGTCCATCTCTACAGTAGCGATGTCTCATTAGTCTTCTTCTATCGGTGTTTTGATGAGAAAGATCCTTTAATCCATCGCAGTGAAATGATGAACAAGGTTATAAACCTGCTTACAGCGTATGGCGTAACGCTTGAGAATAAAGACCATGGAAAGAACCTCATTCACAAGCTACTTCTCGAAGGTCGATTGAGTGTTCAGGAGATTAAATTCGATAGCTAAGGTGATATCGAGCCGAGTTAAACACTTGGGGCAATTCCATAGAATTCGCCACTGTGCTTACCTCCGCCTAAGAGAATAAGTAAAGCCTTCTATCCTTCCAACATCGCCAGGAATGTATCTTCCGAAATGATCCGAATCGGTAGGCCTTTGAGTTGGTTTGCTTGGGCTTTCTTGATTTTTCCTGGCGCACTCTGAATCGCACTGCTGTATCCATCGTTACCCACAACCAGATAATCAGTGTCTTTGCGGACAGTATCTTGGGGTTCCCCGCCCACGTTTTTGAGTGCAAGTATTGCGTCAGCGCGAACCATTGAAGTCATCGCCCCAGTGAAAACACATCGCATGCCAAAGAGTGGATTGCCTTCATCAATATCATCCGCAGTTGCAACAATATCTTTCGCCTTTAGATGAGATCCAGAGGTTGTCCCCCGCGCGAAAGAACTCGCATAAGTCGCTTCATCCCCAAAGCTCTCAATCACGATGTCACGCATACGCAAATAGCACTGCACGGTTGCTAGTGCATCACCGTAGGCTCGGTGTTCACCTTCATTGATTACCTCAAAGACCTCAGACAAGTCAGGAAGGGTTCGATGCTGGAGCTGCGGAAGCGCTCGGCGAGCTACCCGCAGCGTATCAACGTAGTCGTTCCTGAGGGGTTTGCCCAAAGCGCGTTCGTAGGCCGTGTAGAGAAAATTCATATCAAAAGATGCATTGTGTGCCAAGAGAATTGAGTCACCTACGAAGGAATCAAAGTCATCCATCACTTCATTAAGCGACGGAGCATCCACCAACATCTCATCGGTAATACCAGTTAAATGCACGATGAATGGAGGCAGCTTCTCATCGACCTTAATAAGAGTTTTGAAACTGTCGACAATTTCGCCGTTGTCGACTTTGACAGCGCCAATTTCTATGATGTTGCAGAGGTCAAAATCAAGGCCTGTAGTTTCCGTGTCAACCGCGACAAACGAGGTTGGTAGGGAATAAAGATTCGCTCCACCTTCGGGCCTACGTGTGCGTCCATGACTCATATGCGTTCACCTTCGATGCATAAGATTTTCTCGATATTTTCAGGATAACGTCAGTTTACTCTTTTCCCGACCAACAAAAATCCGGCCTCGCCTTACAACTCGCAGGATGAGGCCGGGCAGTTTAAACGCAACTCAGCACATGAAGATGCGATACCTACTCCCCCACCCTCCGGGCATGGAAAGCCCACCCCTCACCAAACGCTCGGTGCAGCAGGAAGCTGGCCCCCGCCAGCGTCAGAGCACAACCTAGGCCCGTGTAGAAGAATGCGAAGAACCATGTGGGGATGAGTCCACTTAAGCGCAGCCCGAAGCCAAAGGACATCATGAAGGCCATGATCAGGTAGCCCTTGAGGTCTAAGAAGCGCAGGAAGCTCAGGCGTTCACCGTCTAGGCCTCGGATCCTCTGCGCGTTCTTCAGGACAATTGTGCCGAAGATGGCATGGAAGGCGAAAAACACCGCGCCAGCACCGACAACAAGAGCAACGACAACGCCAACAGCTACACCGCTCATTTCAACAGCCGAACGTACACCGATCAGAGCGACGTTCATACCCGCTAACAGCCAAACCACTCCGGCCACAGTAATCAGGTTTTCTTTCTTCATCTTGAGCAGTGCCATCAGCAATCTTTCTTTTCAATAGGGGCCGCAGCGGCGCTTCCAGAAGCAACACGCTCAGCCACGGCCTCGTACAAGCTGGCGTCAAGAAGCGCAAAGAGCGTTTCGCAATCAGAGCCCTCCATGAGCGAGGTAAAGATAGCTCCCAGGACAAAAGGACAGAGCTTCTCAGGGCTCAGTGCACCCACCAACCGTGAGCACACAACCGCCGGGTCCCCTTCCAACACATACTGGAGCCCTTGCTCCATGTGGGTAAGCATTGGGCCGCGCGCAGCCTCCAAGGCCTCGTGCTCACTGCGGGGAAGACGGCGCATCTCAGCGAACCAATCAACGTCCATCTGAGCCAAAGCCGCGCCCAAAGCGCCGCGCAATTTCCGCACGTAGTCGACGAAACTCTCGTCCCCATCGACTCGACAGCAGTCCTCGAACAGCGCCTGGCCGAAGAATCGAGTGAATACTGCGGCCGTCAGGTCAGCTTTTGTTGGGAAGTACATGTAGACCGAGCCGACGGCGATTCCGCATGCCGCGGCCAGTTTTCGCACGGAGAGTGCGGAGATTCCTTCGTGCGTGGCAATCGTATACGCCTGGTCGATAAGCTTGTCTTTGTCGATGATCTGCTTGGGCACGGAAATCCCCTTTCTCCGGTTCTACTCTATAATGAACAGTGTTCAGTATAGACATATCCCGTCCCCAACACCTCAGGCTCGGAACCCACAAGTGAGTACTCTCGACCACAAAGAGCGGATCATCCAAGCCGACAAGCTTTTGCAAGTGCGATTTCCACTTCTGTTATCGCAGGACTGCTGATTATTAGCACTGAGACTAAGCGCCTGCACCAATAAAGGGCGAACGCAAACTAGCATTAGACCCAGGTATACAAGCGCGTTCAAGGAAGGCCGCTATAGACATGGGTCAATTCACCTCCAACATGACACCCATCGAAAACTCCCTCGGTGACGCTGATGTTGAAACGACTCACTACTGGGTCTATGCACCGGGGAAGGGCGCGAGTATGTGGGAGGATTTCTACAGCCAGGGAGTGATGGGACTTGCCTGGGAAGAAGCTGGCGACCTTTCCGCGTACGCAAGCAAAGAAGAGATCCGCCTCACCCTGGTCGATTCAAGCAGCGGAACGACCAACCCTCGCAACGACGCCTACGCGCTCTGGCAGTTCGCCAACGACCTCAAGCCCGGCGACGTCGTTTTCGTGAAGGGAGGCCGAGGGAAGATCCTCGGGCGCGGCCTCGTCACCGGAGACTACGAATACGACGAAGCCCAGGGGCACTTCCCCAACCTCCGCAGCGTTGAGTGGACGCACAAGGGAGAGTGGGCAGTTGATCGCGTACTCCCAATGAAAACACTGACTGACATCACGGATGACACCACCCTTGTCACAACTATCGAGACTCTTTTCGAGGTCGAAACCGATGAGCTCATCGACGACCAGCCTGCGATCGAATACCCCGCATATAACAGGGAAGATTTCCTCTCGGAAGTCTTTATGTCCGATCAGCAATACGACACCCTCACCGGTCTACTTCGCGCGAAGAAGAACGTCATTTTGCAAGGCGCACCCGGCGTCGGCAAGACCTTCGCGGCAAAACGACTCGCGTATTCAATGATGGGTGTGAAAGACGCCGAACGCGTCATGATGGTGCAATTCCACCAAAGCTACTCCTACGAAGACTTCATCGAGGGATACCGCCCCTGCGCGGACGGTTTCGAGCTTTCCAGAGGCGCGTTCTACAGCTTCTGCAAGAAGGCAGCTGACGACAATGAGCACGATTATTTCTTCATCATTGACGAGATCAACCGTGGAAATCTTTCAAAGATTTTCGGCGAGCTCTTCATGCTTATCGAAAACGATAAGCGCGGTGAGAAGAACAAACTCCAGCTGCTCTATTCGCGCGAGCGTTTCTGCGTGCCTAGCAATGTGTACCTGATTGGCTTGATGAACACAGCGGATCGCTCGCTTGCTTTATTGGACTATGCGCTGCGTCGCCGCTTTGCATTCTTTACACTCAACCCGGGCTTTTCATCCACCGGTTTCACGCGCTATCGCGAGGCCGTGGGCAGTACCGCTTTCGACAATTTGGTCTCGTGCGTGGTCAGGCTGAACACAGAGATCGCGAGCGACGAGTCTCTTGGTGAAGGCTTCATGATCGGGCACAGCTACTTCTGCGGATTCGTTGGAGGAACAGCCGATCACGCCAGTCTTTCAGCGATCATTGAATACGAGCTCGTCCCCATGCTTGGAGAGTACTGGTTCGATGACCCGGAGAAGGTCCGTGTCTGGTCCGAGGCACTTCGCCGCTCGATCCAATGATTCCGATTCGTAACACCTACTACATGCTTGCGTATGCCTTCCAGGTACTACGCCAGCAGGGGTACCGCGACATCGCGACCGAGGCATTTGCCTCCACTGCGGAGCTCTTGGCTGAGATCCTTATCCGCGGCGTGCGCTCCCAGCTCAAGCGAGGCCTCGGACGCTCCTATGTCGACGTTACAGAACCGCTGTCTTCTCTGCGCGGAAAAATCGAGGTTACGGAGTCCCTCAAGACGCGCTCAATTCTGCGCCGGCAGTTGGTGTGCAGCTACGACGAGTTTTCGCTCGACACGCCAATGAACCAGATCATCAAGGCGACGTGCACCGCCTTGATGCGCTCACGGATCTCGAGGCCTCGGAAGAAAGAACTGCGCAGACTACTCCCCTTCTTCGCAGAGGTTTCGGATATCGAGCTCAGCGCGGCCAACTGGCGCATGCGTTTTGACCGCAATAATCAGACCTATCGCATGCTGATCAACGTCTGTTGGCTGATTTACTCGGGGCTTTTGCACACCAATGAAGGCGGAGAGACTCGGCTCGCCGAGTTCCTGGACGAGCAGAATATGTGCCGCTTGTACGAGAAATTTATTTTGGAGTACTACCGCCAGGAGCATCCAGAGATTCAGGCGAGCGCGCCGCATATTGCGTGGGCGCTTGATGATGGTTTCGATGACATGCTGCCGACGATGCGTTCCGATGTGACTCTGAGGCGTGGGGACACGGTGCTCATTATTGACGCGAAGTACTATGCGCACGCCACGCAGGAGCGTTTTGGCACGCGAAGCCTGCATTCGGGGAACCTCTATCAGATCTTCACGTATGTGAAGAATATGGAGGCCGCGCATAGCAGCGAAGCACGTAGGGTGTCAGGAATGCTTTTGTATGCGAAGACCGACGAAGAGGTCTACCCCGATGGTGTGTATCAGATGAGCGGGAATGCGATAACTGTGAGGACGCTCGACCTCAACAGGCCTTTTGAAGAGATCCGCGCCCAACTCGACGGGATTGTAGAGGCTCACCTTTCACGGTGATATCCTCGCCAGTAGTGCAAGTTTTCACCAGAAAGAAGGCTCGCCGTGTACAGAGTCGTGCGCACCGCCTTGCCGCTTCTTTTCATCGTTGCGGTCTACAGCGGCGGGCCCTTTTATGACCTTTTTGGCTGGGGCACCAACTGGCCCACGTGGGGTGTTCTCCTACTAATCATTGGGATCTCGAATATCCTCTGCGCGTGCATCGACCGCGGCTACAGAAGCCCCCGCAGACTTGCGTTTTGGGATCTGGCCCTCAAGCTCTGCATGATCCCTTTCTACACACTGATATTCCTCTACGCCACGGGCATCGCGACGATCATGTTCGTCATTCCCGGGCTTTTTCTTGCAGCACCTTTCGTCGTGGTTCCCCTACTTGCAATGTCGTTCCTCCTGATGCTCGCGACGTCCTCCTACGGTTTCACGGCCTCGATTCGCGCGACAAAACGCGGACTACTCCCCGGTTCCCTCGCAGCACTCCACATTGCGCTGCACTTCTTCCCCATCACCGACCTGATTTCCTCTGCTGTCCTGTACCTGCAGCTGCGCAGGGCGGACAAGGCGCGCAAATCCAGCGCCGAGGCCTCGGCAGGCACTCCGCCCCAACATCCCACCGACGTACAATGACGAAATGACTGAAACAAGCAGACGAGCGCAATGGTTTTCCGATAACGAACGCAACTGGGACGACCGTGCCGAGCTGCACATGGCTGGCAACTACTGCGACTATCAGCGTCTTCTCGAGGACCCGGCGGCCATTAGGGACGAACTGGCCCAAGATATCGAAAAATTTGGCGATCTCACGGGCAAAGAGGTCATCCACCTGCAGTGCCACGTAGGAACCGACACGATCGGGTTTGCGCGCCGAGGGGCCTCGCGCGTCATTGGCCTCGATCTGTCCGAGGCCTCGCTTGCTCACGCGCGCAGCATTGCCCAGCGCGCGGGCGCTGACATCGAGTTCGTTCACGCGAACGTGTACGACGCGCGCGAAGCAGTGTCCGGCAGCTTCGATCTGGTGTACACCTCGATCGGTGTCCTGTGTTGGCTGCCCGATATCGCCCAGTGGGCGCGAGTCGTCGCTTCCCTACTCAAACCCGGCGGCACCTTCTTCATCCGCGACGACCACCCAATGTTCATGACAATCGGGGAGGATATTTCCGACGGGCTCAAGATCGAGCAGCCATACTTCGAGCAGGACGCTCCGATGACGTGGGATGACGATTCAAGCTACGTGGACTCTCCCGGTGCGCCGCGTATTACTCACACGACAAACCACCAATGGAATCATTCCCTTGGCCAGATTGTCACAGCTCTCATTAACGCGGGGCTAGTAATCGATGAGCTTGAGGAAACCCCACGCGCTGCATGGTGCCCGTGGCCCGAACTCATGGAACAAGATTCCACCGGAGCCTGGCATCTTCGCGAACACCCCGAACGCCTACCCCTTCAGTTTGCGATCACCGCACACAAAAACTGAGAGCGCGTTCCTGCTCCGTTTACATCATGCGTTTTTCGCGTGCATGGACTTGAGCAGATCTATGCAGATAGTTCCTTGAACAAACAGAGCATGCACATAAGAACGACATTATTCCCCGTTGGGTAATCGCCAATATGCAAGGGACCCCTGAACGCATTCATTCAGGGGTCCCTCAAGCTGAATTCACAGCACCAACGCGGAAAGTATTACTCCCACTCAACCATTCCCTTTATCCTAATCCATCTAAAATCTTTCCGATATCTCCATCAACGCAAATGCTTTTACCCTCAATTTTAACTACTCCGCAACCTCAAATTTTTCATTCTGTAGAAGGTTCCAAAGCTGGGATTTATATATCTAATTCCTGTACTCTAATAGAGTTGCCATAAATATCTGTAATTTCACTTTTTTCTTCATCTGTAAGATCATCAATAAATATGTACCATTCATTGGGATGCCCACCAACAAATTGCATTTTAGGTATTTCTATTTGCCCCGGTTCTGTAGCCCTTAGACACAATCTATTGTCGCCCCAAAATCGTGTAAGTGCTAATCGTTGCTTCCTGTATATAACATCCATACTTTTTATCAACTACAAATTCACAATTTAGCATTATCTATTTTCTTCATATATAAACTAAGCAATTAGAGACAAATATCTATGTCACTCCCACTCAATGGTTGCCGGCGGCTTGGACGTGACATCCAAAACCACGCGGTTGACCTCGGGCACCGAGTTGGTGATACGCGTGGAGATTCGAGCCAGGACGTCGTAGGGCAGGCGCGTGCAGTCGGCCGTCATCG
>USHU01000002.1 GCA_900554605.1 uncultured Actinomyces sp. | reverse complement strand
GTGTGCGAGACATTCACTTCCTCGAGACCACTATTGAAGATCCCGGTGTCTCTCAGGCACGAAAAGCCGTGCGCGCAGGTGCGACGCATGTGATCGCAGCCGGCGGCGATGGGACTGTCCGCGCGGTGGCCGCTGGTCTGGCTCACACCGGGGTGCGCATGGGTATCTTGCCCGAGGGTACGGGTAATGTTTTGGCCCGCAATCTTGGGCTTCCCTTGGATTCTCCCCTTGATGCTCTAGCGGTTGCTTTGGGTGAGTCGACCCGCAGCGTTGATCTTGCGTGGCTCCGCATGATTGACCCCGAGGAGCGCTTTTCCCTTCCCTGCGAGGGAAAGCTGCTCTCCGCTTTGACTTCGGATTCCCGTCGTTCCACTGACGAGGCCCCGCTTGCCTCGGAGGACGAGTTCCCCTTTGTGACCTTGGCTGGGATGGGCTTTGACGGCGAAACAATGTCGAAGACGGACCCCGAGCTGAAGAAGACTATCGGGTGGGCGGCCTATGTCATTTCAGCGGTGAACTCGCTTAATGTGCCCCGCATGGGTGCGCGCCTGAAGGGAAAGGGAGCTGACGGCAGTGATGTGTCAACACGATTCACTGCGCGCTGCGTTCTCTTTGCAAACTGCGGTGATTTGCCCGTCGTAACCTTGGCTCCCGAAGCTTCCTTGCATGACGGTTTAGTCGATGTCATCGCTGTGGATACGCAGGTTGGTATTGTCGGATGGGCACACCTGTCCTTGAAGGTCTTTGGGCAAAGCTTGGGATTGCCAGCCGTCAATATGCCCGCGTCTCCAGCTGAATTGTCATTTAGGCAGCTCACGGAAGGCGAGCTTTCTTTGGATCAGGCTGCCATTGTTGAGGTCGATGGCGATGCTATCGGTCGCTCGCGCAAAGTTGGTGTGCGTATCGACCAGGGCTCGCTGTTGATCGCGGGCTGAACACTGCCCCTCCTCATATTCCTGGTTTAGCTCACCCATTCCGGGCCTATTGCCGTTTTAAGGCGGTAGGTGAGTGAGCTAAACCAGGAATGGACGAGCTAAAACCGTCTGATGTGCGTGTGATCTCGCGGCGAGCTATGCGCTGCTATGCGCTATGCGCCGTATCCACGTGCGGTGTTAAACGCGGTACTACATGCGCGGTTTCCGAATACCAAGCTAGACACCGTAGACAACAAAAGGCCCAGCCGAAGCTGGACCTTTGGTGGTGGAGCTAACGGGACTCGAACCCGTAACCCCCTGCTTGCAAAGCAGGTGCGCTACCAATTGCGCCATAGCCCCAAAGGGGTTCCCTCAGATTTACGCCTGCGAGACGTCATCCGTAAGGGATGTCCACAGTTCCTCATTGTCGGAGAGATCCTGGCAGATCTGCCGGACCACAAGCCCCACTGCAGCGACACAAGCCACTAGCGAAAGAGTCTTCACAAACTTCTTCATGGGAGCCTCCGCTCAATTGTTCCTGCGGATGGTGGGCCTAGGTGGGCTCGAACCACCGACCTCAGTCTTATCAGGACTGCGCTCTAACCTACTGAGCTATAGGCCCATTGCCATGCCGAGAGGCACGCGTTAAATAGTACATGTGGGCGGGCGTTCGCGCCAAATTGTTGATCGTGACGTCGCCCACTCATTACTGGCAGATGCCTATATCACCCAGAATCACGTGCAACGCACGACCTAGCGGCTGCCGCCGCAGTAGGCAAAACACAGGCCCGGGGGTATTGATGGGGACATCAATCCCCCCGGGCCAACGAGCTCGAATGCCCGATCAGTCATCCATCAATGTGACCTTGATGCCACCGACGAGCGAAGCGACCAGGTTGTACAAGAATGTGCCCAGTGCCGACAAGGCGGTCAACATGACGACATTCATCACAGCAATCAAAGTCGCGTAGGCCATGACCTTCGGAAGCCTGACGTAGTCCAAGAGCGAAACCATCTGCGAAGCTCCGATGGACTGCAGGAAGCTCTCTGCCGACGCGAAGACATGCATCGCATTGAGCATGAGCCACAAGATCAACACTGCGACCACCATGGCGATTCCCAGTGCAACACTGAGAAGGAAAGCCACCTTCATGACTCCCCAGGGGTCCACTCGCACAATCGCGAGGTCTACCTGACGGGGAAGATCATCGCGGTCATTGGATGCGTGATCACTCATTCCTGAACCTCCTGTGAGTCGTCATGCTCTGACGCTACATCCTGTGCGGGGGTTTCGTCACTATTTTCGCCGACACCCACCTGAGAGTTTTCCTCTTCTGAGGTCGACTGCTCGCCATCCTCTTCGTCAATGTCGCGCTCAGGATTGCGCGTCACTGCAATGATTCGGTCATTCTCATCGGGGCGAGCAAAGATCACACCCATGGTGTTACGAGCGGTCGGGCGAACATCGGAAGCATTGACCTGGACAAGCTTGCCGGACTCGGTAATGACCATGATGTCTTCTTCAGGATCCACAACCAGCGCGCCAATAAGTCCACCACGTTCTTCAACAAGGCGACCCACGCGCACGCCCATGGTTCCACGGCCCTTGGTCGGGTACTCCTCGATCGGAGTGCGCTTGGCGTACCCGGACTCCGTCACAATGAGCAGGTCCGTGCCTTCACGCGGGACGTCCATGGTCAAGAGCTCATCGTCGTCGCGGAACTTCATACCGCGCACACCCGAAGTCGAGCGGCCCATGGGTCGCAACTGCTCATCCGTTGCCGCGAAGCGAACGGCCTGACCATCACGCGAAACAAGCAGCAGATCATCATCAGCGTTAGCCAGCTGAGCAGAGACCAACTCATCGGGGTTGCCCTCTTCGTCCTCACGCAGGTTAACGGCAATGATGCCACCACTTCGCGGAGAGTTGTACATCTCCAGCGGGGTCTTCTTCACCAGGCCGGACTTCGTTGCCAGCACCAGGTACTGTGCGTCCTCGTAAGTGCGGATTGCCAAGACCTGTGCGATGCGCTCCTCGGGTTGGAATGCCAAGAGGTTTGCAACATGCTGGCCCTTGGCATCACGACCGCCTTCGGGAATCTCGTAGGCCTTCGCGCGGTAGACGCGACCGAGGTTCGTGAAGAACAGCAGCCAGTGATGCGTGGTTGTGACGAAGAAGTGTTCCACCACGTCATCGCCACGCAACTGGGTCCCACGAACGCCCTTACCGCCTCGTTTCTGGGAACGGTAGTTGTCGGTGCGGGTGCGCTTTGCGAAGCCATCGCGGGTAATGGTGACGACAACATCTTCTTCGGGGATGAGGTCTTCCATCGACATCTCCCCGTCGAAGGGAACGATGGTCGTGCGGCGCTCATCACCATACTTTTCAACGATTTCACCGAGTTCTTCGGAGATAATCGCGCGCTGACGTTCGGGCTTAGCCAAGATATCCTGCAGATCTTCAACGCGTGCACGCAGTTCTGCGTGCTCGTTCAAAATCTTCTGACGTTCCAGAGCGGCCAGGCGGCGCAGCTGCAGAGCCAAGATCGCGTCGGCCTGGATCTCATCAACATCGAGCAACTCCATCAAGCCGCTTCGCGCCTCGTCAACCGTGGGCGAGCGACGAATCAGGGCAATGACCTCATCCAATGCATCCAGTGCCTTGAGGTAACCGTCCAAGATGTGCAAACGCTCTTGAGCCTTGCGCAGGCGGAATTGCGTACGGCGCACAATCACATCGATCTGGTGAGCAACCCAGTGGCGGATAAAGCCGTCAATCGACAAGGTTCGCGGAACACCGTCGACCAGCGCGAGCATGTTCGCCGAGAAGTTCTCTTGCAGGGAGGTGCGCTTGTAGAGGTTGTTCAAAACAACCTTGGCGACCGCGTCACGCTTAAGGACAATCACCAAACGCTGACCGGTACGTCCCGAGGTCTCATCGCGAATATCCGCAATGCCCTGGATCTGACCGTCGCGAACCAGCTGAGCAATCTTGTCTGCCAGGTTGTCGGGGTTGACCTGATAGGGAAGCTCGGTGACCACTAGGCACTGGCGTCCCTGGATCTCTTCAACGCTAACAACGGCTCGCTGAGTGATGGAGCCGCGTCCCGTACGGTAGGCATCCTCAATTCCACGGTGGCCCAAAATCGTTGCGCCGGTTGGGAAATCGGGGCCGGGAATGAGCTTGATCAGAGCGTCAAGCAATTCTTCGCGCGAGGCCTCGGGGTTGTCCAGCGCCCACTGCACGCCGCGTGCGACTTCACGCAGGTTGTGCGGGGGGATTCGGGTGGCCATACCGACGGCAATACCTTCCGAACCATTCACCAAGACGTTGGGGAATCGGGAGGGAAGAATGGTCGGTTCCTGGTTGCGGCCATCGTAGTTGTCCTGGAAATCAACGCATTCTTCGTCGATATCGCGGACCATTTCCATGGCCAGGGGTGCCATCTTACATTCGGTGTAACGCGGTGCTGCCGGGCCGAGGTTACCGGGGGTTCCGAAGTTACCTTGGCCTGCCACCAACGGGGCGCGCAGCGACCAGGGCTGCACGAGGCGTGCGAGCGCATCGTAGATTGCCGCGTCGCCGTGCGGGTGGTAGTTACCCATGACGTCACCGACGATGCGCGATGACTTGGAGAATGAAGAGGTGGGACGGTAACCACCGTCGTACATCGCGTAGAGAATACGGCGGTGCACGGGCTTGAGTCCGTCACGAACGTCGGGCAGCGCGCGCCCGACGATCACGCTCATTGCGTAGTCGAGGTAAGAGCGCTGCATTTCCTTTTGCAGGTCGACCTGGCGAATACGTTCGATGTCGCGGATGTGTTCGGCATCGACTGTCTGTTCGTCGCTCACTTTGGTCCTTCGTTTCGTTTTCTACTGACGAGGCCGCGCGTGCGTTGCGACCCCATCGCTGGGCTTTAGATGTCGAGGAAGCGCACGTCGGTGGCGTTGCGCTGGATAAACGTGCGGCGCCTCTCGACGTCGTCACCCATCAAGATGGTGAAGGTCTCATCGGCATCTGCTGCATCTTCGAGAGTGACCTGCTTGAGGATGCGGTGCTGAGGATCCATGGTGGTTTCCCACAGCTCGTGATCATTCATCTCACCCAGACCCTTGTAGCGCTGGATGCCGCCTTCCTTGGGAAGCCTGCGGTTTGCAGCAGCTCCCGCGGCAAGCATTTCGTCGCGTTCCTTGTCCGAGTAAGCGAATTCGTGCTCCGCATTCGACCACTTGATGCGGTACAACGGAGGCATAGCGATGAAGGTGTGTCCCTGTTCGACCAGGGGACGCATGTAACGGAAGAGCAGCGTGAGCAACAGGGTTGCGATGTGCTGGCCGTCCACATCGGCATCTGCCATGATGACAATCTTGCCGTAGCGCAGCTTCGACAGATCGAAATCCTCGCCAATTCCGGTGCCGAAAGCGGTGATCAGGGAGCGAATCGTATCCGAGCTCAGGGCGCGGTCCAGGCGAGCCTTTTCCACGTTCAAGATCTTGCCTCGGATCGGCAAAATCGCCTGGTGTTCGGGGTCGCGTCCGCCGACGGCCGAACCGCCTGCGGAGTCACCCTCGACGATGAAGATTTCGCATTCTGAGGGCACTCGCGAGGAGCAGTCGCGCAGCTTTCCGGGCATCGAGGCCGATTCCAGAACGCCCTTACGGCGGGTAGCCTCGCGCGCCTTTCGTGCGGCAACGCGAGCGGCCTGGGCGGCCTGGCCCTTCGAGATAATGGCTTTCGCGTCTGCGGGGTGCGCGTCGAACCAGTCGGTGAGCTTGGAGTAGACCTGCTGCTGAACGAAAGTACGAGCTTCAGTGTTTCCGAGCTTCGTCTTCGTCTGACCTTCGAACTGGGGCTCGGTGAGCTTGATGGAGATGACGGCGGTGAGGCCTTCACGCACATCGTCACCGGTGAGGTTGTCATCCTTGTCGCGGATGATTCCCTTTTCGCGCCCATAGCGGTTCACCAGCGAAGTCAGCGCCGTACGGAAGCCTTCTTCGTGCATGCCACCTTCGGTGGTGTTGATCGTGTTCGCGAAGGTGTGAACCGAAGAGGAATACGAGGTGGTCCACTGCATGGCGATTTCCACACTCATGGTGCCCTCGTCGTTTTCCGCTTCGAAGTCGATGATGTCAGCGTTAATCGCTTCGGTCTTCTTCGCTGAATCCAGGTACTCCACGTAGTCACGCAGACCGTGCTCGTACATGTAGGAAACCTGGCGGAATCCCTTGTGCTTTTCTTCCGAGGCCTGCTCGTCGCCTGCGATTTCGTCGCCTTCGCCGGTGGCACTTTCACGCTCATCGGTCAAGGTAATGCGCAGTCCCTTGTTGAGGAAGGCCATCTGCTGGAAACGTTGACGCAGGGTCTCAAAATCGAAAACGGTCGTCTCAAAGATTTCGGGATCCGGGTAGAAGGTTTGCGTCGTGCCGGTCTCGTGGGTTTCTTCACCGCGAACGAGCTCTGTGATGGGATGACCACCGTTGGCAAAAGACATGCGCCATGCGTAGCCCTGCCTACGAATAACCGTGTCAACGCGCGTTGACAGCGCATTCACAACCGAGATACCCACGCCGTGAAGACCACCGGAGACGGCGTAACCGCCGCCGCCGAACTTACCACCGGCGTGGAGAATCGTCATGACGACCTCGACCGTGGGCTTGTGCTCGGTGGGGTGTTCGTCGACAGGAATACCGCGGCCGTTATCGACGACGCGAATACCGCCATCGGCCAGGATCGTGACCTCAATGTGGTCCGCGTAGCCAGCCAAGGCCTCGTCAACGGAATTATCAACTACCTCGTACACCAGGTGGTGTAGGCCGCGCTCACCGGTTGACCCAATGTACATACCGGGGCGCTTACGCACCGCCTCCAAACCTTCGAGGACGGTAATATCTGACGCGCCGTAGCCGTCGGATCCGTCATCGACTGTTGGTTCTTGCGTTTCAGCCACCTAATGGCTCCCCTCATTCTTCACCCACACGGGTGCGTACTGCCCGAAAATGGCGCAGTATCAATAAAACAACCGTTCCTATTCTACCGAAAAGGCAAGGGGAAAGCCCTGATTGACACCGCTATGAGGGGTAATCGCTCACAGGAATTATCCGCGAAAACTAGCGGTTTTTAAGGCTGTGATCAGTCACACGTTCAGAAACTACGCGTAGGTATCGCGAGGACCGCGTCCAGGCACGGATAAACGGCCCTTTTTCCACGAAGGAGAGGCCGGTGGACGCAAGATCACCTGCTGCACAACACCCTCACCCACGGCCTCGGCAATATTGCGCTCAAGCTGGGGAAGAAAGAGCTGAACGTTCTTAAACCAGTTCGTCGAATCGCACTGGACAATGACTCGTCGGTCTTCAATTGCTTCGATCCTGCAGTGAGCAGCAATCTCCTCGCCGACGATCTGGCTCCACCTCGACATGAGATCACCCATGCGAGTGTGCTCTTGCCAACCGCGCTGAGCGATGAGGGAATCAACCGTGAGTCCAAGGCGCTTAGGTTCCCGGTACTTTCGGCGCAGTGGCGCCATTCCTGGCATTTTGATCCATCGACTTCCCGCCCGCGAGACAACGGTAGAAAGCGCACTGAATTCACCATCGGGATCAGCCGCGGAATCAACGCTCACGTCATCAAGCTCGTGCTCATCATCGAGCAGAATTTCTTGCGCAAACTCTTCACTTTGGCCACTAATTGAGCGGCGTCGAGTCCGCAAGGGCACGCGGTAGTGTCCCTGGGCTTGTGCTCTGGCTTGTGCACGCCGTAGTGCTGCAGAGGCGTATTCAAAATCGGAAAATTCACTCATCACCGACCACCGTTCCAAGCTCAGGATCCCAATGAACAGCATGAGTCTGAGCGTGCAATTCTGGCGGAACATCATCGGCGACAGCTGCCGTGATCAGTACCTGTTCCGCTCCGGTAATCATACGTGTTAAACCGGCTCGGCGGGAGGAGTCTAGCTCTGCAAATACATCGTCAAGAATGAGAATCGGGGTGTCACCATCGCCAGAAAGAAGCTCGAAAGCACCCAAACGTAGTGAAAGTGCAACCGACCATGTCTCGCCGTGGCTTGCATAACCTTTCACTGGCATCCCACCAAGGGAAAGTTTGAGGTCATCTCGATGCGCGCCGACCAGGTTTACCCCTCGTTCGGCTTCCTTCATGCGCGAAGCAGCGAGCAGGT
Source organism: uncultured Actinomyces sp. (assembly GCA_900554605.1). Classification (GTDB taxonomy): domain Bacteria; phylum Actinomycetota; class Actinomycetes; order Actinomycetales; family Actinomycetaceae; genus Pauljensenia. The sequence goes on along the minus strand of USHU01000002.1, from coordinate 13,393 downwards.
CCTTAAGTTCTTCTTTGAGTTGCGCGGCGCTGGCCTCGGGTGCGCAACTTCCCTGTGAAGCGACGAATTCGATATCCATTTTCCGAGGCGATCCACCGATTTCTTCGTAAGCATTGGCTGCGGGCCTGCGAAGTTCGGCGACGAGGCCGGCTCGAGCAAGGCTCAGTCGAGCAGAGAGCTCAGCGAAGGTCTCATCCCACACATCAATCGTTGAAAAATCGGGGGTATATCCCCTGCGCAGTTGAGATTGCGCGCTTTTCATCAGCGCCGCTCTTTGGCGAGCAACCTTCTCAAAATCATTCTTTACCTGCGCGATCAGCGGGTGCTGTTGAATGAGCAAATCGTCCATAAATTGACGACGAAGCTGCGGGTCACCGCGAACAATTTGAAGATCTTCGGGTGAAAAGACCACGCTTCTGAGCAGGCCCAAGACCTCTCGTGGACGCACCTGAGTACGATTCACCTTCGCACGGTTGGCTTTGCCGCGGACAATTTCGAGCTCAATAACGGTTTCGCGCTCTCCGCCGGTAACGAGTTTGACTCTGACCACTGCACCGCCGGGTTGGGGCTCATCTGCCGCAAGCGGGAGACGCACGAGCGCCTGCTCGGCACTGACGCGGTGCGACGAGAAAGCCGAAAGGTAGGAAATCGCCTCGACGAGGTTGGTCTTTCCCTGGCCGTTGGCGCCCAGAAGCACTGTCGTCCCGGGCGAAAACTCCACTACCGCATGGCGGTATGAACGAAAGTCATCCAGCGCAACGTGCGAAACTCGCACACAAACTCCAGATCAGATTCCGTAGCGGATCGGCATGAGCAGGTAGCGGAAATCGGTTGATTCTCCGCCGTCTGCCTTCTCTTGGCCCGTGATGACCGCGGGCTTCGTGGGGTGAGTGAAACCGAAACGAACGAAGTCCGTATCCATCACCGACAGACCCTCGCTGAGGTACTGCGGGTTAAATGCCGTCGCGATGTCTTCACCCATGAGCTGCGCAGGAACAACTTCGGAAGCCTGAGCATTGTCACCTTGGCCGGCTTCGAGGACAAGCTGTCCATCCGAGAAGGAGAGTCGAACACTGGTCTTGCGTTCGGCAACCAAAGACACGCGCTTGACTGCTTCGAGCAGAGTATGGCGCTCAACAATGGCCTGAATTGTTGTGGTTTCGGGGAAAAGCCTGCGAACGGGCGGGTAATCGCCATCCATGAGGGTCGAGGTCGTACGTCGTCCACCGGCCTGGAAACCAATGAGTGAGGAGGCACCAGGCTGAGATTCTTGGGACAGACCGACGTCAACCTTTGCACCACTGGTCATTGACTTGGCAACGTCTTGGAGGATTCGCGCCTTCACCAATGCGGCTTCGGACATGTCGGAAACAGAATCCCAGTGAAGTTCACGCATGGCCAAGCGGTAACGGTCCGTTGCCAAAAGCGTGATGTTGTCGCCGTCGATTTCAACGCGAACTGCAGTGAGCAGAGGCAGAGTTTCATCGCGCGACGCAGCAATTGATACCTGCGCAACGGCCTGGGCAAAAACCTGCGAATCAACAGATCCGGCAACCTGGGGCTGTCCGGGAAGCAAGGGATATTCATCAATGGGCATGACAGCCAAGGTGAAGTGCGAAGAACCGCAAGAAAGCGAAACTTTTTGTCCGTCAACTTCGATGGTGACGGGCTTGTTGGGCAGTGACTTTGAAATATCGGCTAGAAGTCGACCTGAAACCAGGACTTCGCCTTCTTCGTCGACGGATGCAGGGATTCGTGAGTTTCCCGAGACTTCGTAGTCAAAGGAGGACAGAGTCAGTTCTTGACCCTGGGCTGAAATACGCATTCCGGCAAGGATGGGGCTTGCAGGACGGGTAGGAAGTACACGCGCTGTCCATGAAACAGCTTCAGCAAGCACGTCGCGGGCGACGGTGAACTTCATGGATTCTCCTTGGAACTGAATAAAGAAATACCGGTTGTTAGTTTAGCTGGCTGTAGGCGTCAAGGAAACTGAAAAATTCGCTGCTGTGGAGTTCACCAGGGAGCTTGAGTGATGCGGGCGAATTTTTGTTATTTGTCTTGAACTTAGTTCGTCTTCGTCATCGGCTATGTGGATAGTGTGGATAAGTGGTTCTTTCCGCTTAATGACAAGAATTTCATCGTGGACGTAGATGTGTATCCGAGTGTGAACGAACTACATCTTTTTGTGGAAGGAATTTTTGTCATTCTTGAAGGTCCACAGCTTCCCTTTTCCTGTACACATGTTTACGCTGCGATTTCACCACAGTTTCCACAGCTTTTGTGGATTGCACCGAAAATGGGAGTAATTCGCCATTTAACCCAGTGTCGCTGACTCTCGCGCCGCCTGCTTAATGCGGTTTGTCAATTCAGTGACGTAGTTAAAGGTCTCCCTCTTTTCTGCCATCAATCCGACGATCTTCTTATTAGCGTGCATGACAGTTGTATGGTCGCGTCCGCCAAATGCTGCGCCGATCTTGGGCAGGGACAAATCAGTGAGTTCTCGGCACAAGTACATCGCGATCTGACGCGCTTCGACGACGACATGTGAGCGATCCGAAGACGAAAGCTGATCGATGGTGACTCCGAAGTAGGTCGCAGTCTGACTCATGATCAAGGTAGGTGTCACCTCGGTATCTTGAGGATCCGAAGCAAAGTCCTTGAGGAGCATTTCCGCCATCGATACGGTCACGGGTTCCTTTGACAGGGATTCAAAGGCTGCGACGCGGACGAGTGCACCTTCGAGTTCGCGAATATTCGAAGAAATTCGTTGAGCAATGTACTCCAAGACACGAGGATCCACCTCGATGTTTTCTGCACTCGCCTTCTTCTGCAAAATTGCGATACGCGTTTCAAGATCAGGCGGTAAGACATCGACCAAGAGACCCGCAGCGAAGCGAGAACGGATGCGGTCTTCCAAATCGAGTTCACGAGGCGGAACATCCGAGGTCAGCACGATCTGCTTTCCCGCGTTATAGAGGGAATTGAAGGTGTGGAAAAACTCTTCAACCGTGCGTTCTTTGCCTTGAATGAACTGAATATCGTCGATCAGAAGCACATCGACTTCGCGGTATCGCCGCTGGAACTCTTCGATGCTCTCCTCACGAACGGAGTTAATGAAGTCGTTCGTAAATTCCTCTGAATTCACGTAGCGCACGCGCATCTGCGGGAAAAGCGAAAGCGTGTAGTGGCCGATGGCGTGAATGAGGTGGGTTTTTCCCAGACCGGAATCACCGTGAATAAAGAGGGGGTTGTAAGCGCGACCGGGAGTTTCCGAGACCGCAAAAGCTGCAGCATGGGCGAAGCGATTCGAGGGACCAATCACGAAAGTATCGAAAGTGTGCTTCGGATTCAGGTGGGTACTAGCGGTGTCGATTGCTAATTGCGGGCTACTTGACGGCGTTGCCTGAGCCGTGGCGGCTTGGTGTGGTGTGGTAGCGCTTGGTTGAACCTGGCCCTCGCTTTCCACCGACGAGGCGACTGGTGAGGGTTGCTCGACTGGTTCGGGTTCGGGTTCAAGAGAGGGATCGATGGTGACCGCTAGACGAACACTGCGCCCAAGGATGTTGGTTAGAGAAGCAGTGAGATCAGTCGCGTCATTGTTTTCGATCCACTTCTTTGTGAAATCGTTGGGAACAGCGATCAAGATCGTTCCGTCAATGTCGCCCAGGGGTTTTGCTGAGCGTAGGAAAGACAAGGTTGCAGGTCTCAATTGGTCTGAGATTTGAGCAAGTGCCTCAGACCATGCCTGAGTAAGGGCATCGATAGACACAAGAACCTCCGGAAACTGACGTGAGATAGGACACGAGAAATGATATCTGTCGAAATCATCTTCCACCGATAACTCTAATATGATGCCACGTTTTCCACAGCTGGGGATATACCTGTGGATATTTAATCCCCAAATGACATTTGTGTAGTTACAAGACCTCCCCGTTGAGTGACAAAGAAAATCTCTCTATCCACAGGTTTGTGGATAACTTGCAATGTGGATAACTTACCCCTTATGTATCCACACCTCCTTCCACAGGTGTGGATGGCCTGAATTAAGTGGCTCTTTCGTTGACGGAACGGCGAAAAACCCTTAGGCTGTTGGTTCGTATGTGTTTGTCGTTGAGATAAACACCGTCCATGACCAATTCGAGGAGATATCAGTGACCACCAAGCGGACTTATCAGCCGAACAACCGTCGTCGTTCCAAGACGCACGGCTTCCGCCTGCGTATGAGCACCCGCGCTGGCCGCGCGATTCTGGCTGCGCGTCGTCGTAAGGGCCGCGCCCGCCTCTCCGCCTGAGCTTTCGCGAGGTGTTGCCCCGCTCGAACCGCATGGTGAATCCAGCGGACTTCCGCCTCGCAATCCGAAGCGGATCGCGCGCGGGTCAGCAAAGGCTCATTGTGCATTGTCGAACCGACGAGGAAAGTGATTCACGCCTCGTCGGTTTCGTCGTACCTAAGAGCCAGATCAAGCGAGCAGTTGGGCGCAACCGAGTTAAGCGTCAATTGCGCCATCTCATGGCCGATCGCCTCAGTGCACAGCCTGCCGGTGCCCGCGTCGTCGTCCGAGTAAAGGCCGATGCATTGGGTGTCACTTCGGAGCAATTGGGTGAAGAATTAGATCAGGTTTTGGCCAGGGCATGGAAGAAATGGGATCGATCTCAGGAGGGGCGCGCATGAGCTCTCCTTTCGCGTATATCGCAATCATCCCCGTGCGCGTGTACCAGCGTTTCATTTCCCCACTTTTCGCGCCGCGTTGCCGCTACTACCCCACCTGCTCAAGCTACGCCCTTGGCGCTCTGCGCACCCACGGCCTCGTCAAGGGAACGCTATTAGCCATCTGGCGAATCCTTCGCTGTAACCCCTGGAGCCTCGGCGGGGTCGATGAAGTTCCCGCACGCGGCAAGTGGACCAGCGAAGCGTGGACGCCACCCCAGGACTGGGCCGGTTACGACGATCCGTGGGCACAAACCCCCATGGGCATGGATCGCACCGATGACGAGACATCGGTCGACACTCTTGAAGACTTCTCGGCGAAGGCCGAGCATCACGCGGACGCAGTGAGCGTCCCCCGCGCATCATAAGGAGATCTCCTGTGGATTCGATTCTCTATCCCTTTGCAGTAGCGGTCGCCTGGCTCTGGGTCAGGATTCACGACCTGCTGTTGCTCGTTGGAATGAACAGCGGTGCTGGATTCACCTGGGTCCTGTCCATCGTTCTGCTGACCATTTTGGTGCGCGTGCTGATCATCCCGCTGTACCTCAAGCAGCTCAAGAGCATGCGAGGCACGTCGATTGTTCAGCCTCAGATGCAGAAGATTCAGGCCAAGTACAAGGGCAAGACGGATATGGCCTCCCGCCAGCGCATGCAGCAGGAGATCTCCGAGCTCAATAAGAAGTACGGTGTGAACCCCTTCGCCTCGTGCTTGCCGATGCTTGTTCAGCTGCCGGTTCTCTTCGCGATGTACCGTGCGATCTACGCCATCCATGCCCTGGCAGAAAGCAACTACCAGGTCGGTTCGCGTCACGTGGACTCCCTGGGTCCGATCACTCAGGCCGCCGCCTCGGAAATCGACTCCTCGCAGGTTTTCGGCGTCCCGCTATCCCACACGATCCGCGACTCGTCCTTTGCCTCGCTTCCGACGCTGATCTTCGGTGTCTTCATCGTCATCATGGTCGCGACGCAGTTCTTGACCATCCGTCTGACGATGACGAAGAACATGCCGCAGAACCAGGATCCGAATAACCCCATGGTTCGTTCGCAGCGCATGATGATGTACGTTATGCCCTTCATGTTCATTTTCTCGGGTCTGTTCTTCCAGATGGGTGTCGTGATCTACACGACGACCGCGGGCATTTGGGGCTACCTGCAGATGCTGTGGGTCATCAAGAACATGCCGAACCCGAACTCCGCTGCTTACAAGGAGCTCTTGGCGAAGCGTCAGAGTGCCTACCAGACGTGGGCTCGCCCCTTCTTTGCCGATTACGACGAGAAGCGTCGCGTCTTGGCCGATGGTTCCGATGAGCTCAAGGCTTTGAACTCGGCCACTTTGAAGGAATTGCGCGCTCGCGCAAAGCGCCAGAAGGTCGCCTCTGATTTCCCCGAGGTCATGAGCGAGGGAGAGATCGTTTCGATCTACCGCAATCTTTCGATGCAGGAATGGACGACCCTTCCCGACGAGGTGTGGATGCGCGGAGTCAAGGTTGCGACCGAACGTGCGGCGGATCGTCGCGAGGCCGCAGCCAAGCGTGAGGAAGCACAACGTCAGGCACGTACCCGTTCGCCTCGTGCACAGGCGGCCTCCGAGAATCCGAACTCCTCGGTTGATGCTGACGAACTCGAGCGCAAGCGCCAGGAGCGCCGCAAGGCTCGTCGCGCCGCTGCAAAGAAGAAGAAGCGCTGAGCGCGCCACCACAGACCACTCGATGCCCATGGCATCAAACATCCCCTGATGGAGGAAATACTATGAGCGAAGATACGTCCAGCGAGCTGTCGCGCCTGGAGGAAGAAGGCGAACTCGCAGCCGACTACCTGGAAGAGCTTCTCGATATCGCTGATCTTGACGGCGATATTGAAATCGATGTCGAAAATGGCCGCGCACTGGTTGAGATCATTTCCGAGGACCCCTCTGCTCTTGACCACCTCGTTGGCGAGGACGGTGAAGTCGTTGATGCGCTCCAAGAACTGACTCGACTTGCCGTCCAGACCGAAACCGGCGAGCGTTCGCGCCTCATGCTCGACATCGCAGGCTTCCGCGCTGATCGTAAGGCGGATCTGCAGGATCTGACTCACGAGGCCATCGCGCGCCTGCGTGCAACCGGTGAGCCGCAGAAGCTTGAGCCGATGAACCCCTTCGAGCGCAAGGTTTGCCACGACGTTGTTGCCTCTGAGGGTCTGCGCAGCGAATCTGAAGGCGTTGAGCCCCGTCGCCGTGTCGTGATTCTTCCCGCCGATGAGTCCGCCATTGATGAGGCCGAGGAGGCCTGAGTGGACACCCTCGCGGGCGGCTCGGGGGAGCTAGAGATTGAACTTGAGGTTCCCGGACCTGAAGTTCGCGAACTTTTCGGCTTGGCATATCCAGATATCGCCGAGTTTGCCAACGTGTTGGTTGAAGAGGGAGAGCTTCGCGGACTGATTGGTCCGCGAGAGCTTCCCCGGCTCTGGTCGCGCCACCTCGTGAACTCTGCTGCGGTTCTTGATTTCCTACCCAAGAAGGGACAGGTTCTCGACGTCGGATCGGGAGCCGGATTCCCGGGTATTGTCATCGCTGTATGCAGGCCGAACCTTGATGTTCACCTTGCGGAGCCCATGGCTCGGCGCTGCGAGTGGCTTGCCGATGTTGTTGATGCACTTGGTTTGGATAACGTCACTATTCATCAAGCACGTGCTGAAGAACTCCGAGGTAAGGGCAAGGCAGACGTCGTCACTTCTCGAGCGCTAGCGAATATGACCAAGCTTGTCCGTATGACCTCTAAGTTAATTGCTCCCGGTGGCTCACTGGTTGCGCTTAAAGGTCGTCGTGCTGGTGAAGAGGTCGAGGCTGCGCAAGTTGAGCTCAAGCGTCACCATTTGGCGGCCTCGATTCACGAGGTGCCTTCCGTGATGGAGGATGACTCGACCTTCGTTGTCGTCGCAAAGAGAGTTCGCTCGTAGCTTGCCGGGATAGCTCTGGTAGCGCGTGTCCTCAGCTATCAGGGTGTGTTCTTCTTGCCTACACTTGTGTCATTGACGTGCGAGAAAGGCTCAACTTCTATGGCCGGTCAGACTCCGCTTTCGGATCAGATCACCCAAAACTTCCAAGATCGTGCCTTCTTGGAGAAGGCAAAGTTTGGTGTGCCTTCTTCCACTCGCGTGATCGCCGTCGCGAATCAGAAGGGCGGGGTTGGCAAGACCACTTCGGTTGTCAACCTTGCTGCGGCATGTGCTTTGGGTGGGTTGAAGGTTGTCGTGATTGACGCCGACGCTCAGGGTAATGCCTCGAGTGCGCTGGGCATCGCGCATACCCCCGGTACTCCTTCGACCTACGAGGTGATCACTGGTCAGGCTTCGATTGGTGAGGTCCTCCAGGCCTGCCCTGATTTAGACAATCTCTGGGTTTGTCCGGCGACGATTGACTTGTCTGGAGCCGAGATTGAGCTTGTTGATCTTGCGCGGCGCGAGTTTCGCCTTGCCGACGCAGTTTCGCATTTCGTCGAGGCCTATCAGCAAATTGATTTAGTTTTCATCGATTGCCCGCCCTCCTTGGGTTTGGTCACTTTGAATGTCATGGTCGCAGCTGATGAGGTTTTGATTCCGATTCAGACCGAGTACTACGCGCTTGAGGGCCTGAGCCAGCTATGGTCGACGATTGATCGCATCAGTGGTGACCTGAACCCGAAACTGCATGTTTCAACTATGTTGTTGACCATGGCCGATAAGCGAACGAAACTTTCTGAAGAGGTTGAGTCGGAAGTTCGTTCACACTTCCCAACCCAAACACTCCAGACAGTGATTCCTCGTTCGGTTCGCGTCTCTGAAGCTCCGAGCTATGGGCAGAGCGTCATTACCTACGATCCAAATGGCGCGGGCAGCCTCGCATACCGGAAAGCTGCACTCGAGTTGAGTCTGCGTCTGGCCAAGTAGGTCTATTTCGTTTTCTGGAAGGAACTTTTTCGGGATTTAGTGGTCTTGCGAATCTCAGGAGAAGGACGCTCTGAAAATCGTTTTTTGATTGTTCAGTCCACATTTTCGTGTTTCACGTGAAACAATGGATTCATCATCACGAGTACGCGAGATTGGTAAATGAGCATGGCGGAGCACTCCGAATCACAGCATAAGGCTCAACGGCGAGCAGGTTTGGGCAGAGGGCTCGGTGCCCTTATCCCCCAGGCACAGAGTGAGAATCCTGAGGAGGTAGCAAAGCGTCCTCTTGACGTTCTCTTCCCCGGTCAGCGCTCAAGCACGACGGCACGCGGTGGTTCAGCGCGCGAACTGCTTGAACCTAAGAGTCGAAAATCGGCGAGCGGGCGTGGTTCTACTTCCCCTCAGTCTACGAGGGCACGTAAGAGCCCGGACTCCAAGGTGCAACAACCCTCGCAAACCGATGGGAAGAAGGAAGCGGCTTCCGCTTCGCAGTCGAGTGCGGTCGAGTCTTTAACAGATACTCGCGTTGATAGAAGCGATGTTTCACGTGAAACATCAGAACTTCTGAACGTTCCTGGTGCGACCTTCGCAGAGATTCCTTTGGAGCAGATTGTTCCCAATACCCGTCAACCGCGCCAGGTGTTTGACGAAGATGATCTTAATGAACTCGCTGCCTCTATTCGCGAGGTAGGTGTCCTGCAGCCGATTGTTGTTCGTAGGATTGCGCTCGATCAGGTACCGTCAGAAACGCTCAAGCAGTTCCTTGAGGAGAAACCTGAGGCACGCTACGAGCTCATTATGGGTGAGCGCAGATTGCGTGCAAGTGAATTGGCTGGACTATCAAGCATTCCTGCAATTGTCCGCCATACCGAGGACGAGGATCTTCTGCGTGACGCTCTGCTTGAAAACCTGCACCGCGCACAGCTCAATCCCCTTGAAGAAGCCTTCGCCTATCAGCAACTTATGGCAGATTTTGGTGCAACGCAGGAAGAACTTTCGAAGAAGATTGCGCGTTCACGGCCGCAGATTGCAAACACACTTCGACTTCTTAAGCTACCTGCATCCGTACAGAAGAAGGTATCAGCGCAGGTTCTGTCGGCAGGCCATGCACGTGCGCTTCTCGGGCTGAGTACGCCGGAAGAAATGGAGATTCTCGCTAACCGCATCATTGCAGAAGGACTTTCTGTACGTACGACAGAAGAGCTTGTTCGCCTGGGTTCAATCCAACGCCCGGCGCATCACTCGGTGAAGCGGATGAAGGTTGCCTCTCCACTTGGTGAACATATGAGCCAGGTCCTCGCAGACGCCTGGGACACCCGCGTGACGATCTCTGAGGGTAAGCGCAAGGGTAAGATCATCATCGAATTCGCGGGTAGTGAGGATCTTCAACGTCTTGCGGATCTTCTCCTTCCAAAGGCGAACCGCGAAGACTAATCCAAGCCGGCTGGCGCACCTGTTGTATTTGATGGGATGCGCGTTAGGGTAAGCATTCACTTGAGCTGGACGAAAGTGCTGGAGCCGAAGATGAGGCTTTGGCGAGGTCGGTAGCAAGACTCGAAAGAGAGAGCTCATGTGTGGGTGATGTTTCACGTGAAACATCACCCACACGTCTATGAGAAGGCGGTTTGTTGTCGGGGCAGTAATGCGAGACAATAGAGCCGGAGGTTCACAGCACTTATGGATAGACCACAACCTGATCTCATCTACTTCGACATTGGTGGAGTTCTGGTCACACAGCGGCCTGATCCTGGGCAATTTGCCTCGATTCTGAACCTAGGGAACGAGCCTCATGTGCTAACACTCGTCGACCATGCGATCTGGGCCCATCGAGACTCATATGACGAAGGCATGACAGACAAGGAATTCTGGAATGCCGTCAGCGGCGACTGTGGGCTACCCGAGCCAAGCGAATCGCAACTCGATGAACTTGTCACTGCTGACTCTCGGCGAATGTATGGCATTGATGAGTGTGCCGCGTACCTTCTTGAAGAGCTGAAGTCTAAGGGCTACATCATGGGGGTCCTGACGAATATGCCAGCGCCTCACGCGTCAATCGTGATGGAAAGTCCGTGGGCACATAAGTACTTCAATGGACCAATGATCTTCTCATCCTATGTTGGAGTCGCAAAACCGAATCGTGGAATCTATCGCGAGGCGATTGAAGCCGCGCGGCTCGAGGCAGAGAAAATTTTGTTCATCGACGATCGCGAACAAAATACGAAGGCGGCGGAGTACTTGGGTATTTCGACCTTGAGCTGGGCAAACGCGCATGAAACCAGGGAAGAGCTCATTCAGCTCGGGCTTCTCTAAAACATGAAAGTTAGGGGCGGGCACCTTCATAGTGCCCGCCCCTACTATGCGAAATAATGAGCGCTAAGCGGCTAGGTCAATCCCGGCTTGCAACGTAGCGAACGATAGCCGCGCAGATCTCGTCAAAGGAACCTGTGGCCTCGGCAGCCTGGGGGAAGAGCGAAGTGTCGGTCATTCCGGGCGAAACATTGGCGTCAATGAACCAGAAGCTGCCGTTGTCATCAACAATGAAGTCGATACGCGAGAGATCACGAAGACCAAGCAGTTCGTGGATCTGAATTGCGGCGGCCTGGACATCCGTCATCTCATCGTTGCTCAGGCGAGCGGGTACAAAGTATTCGCTCTCATCGGTTGTATAGCGTGCCTCGTAATCGTAGTGACCATCGTCGGTAGAGACCTCGACGGGCGGCAGGGCAATAGGCCCTTCCTCTAGATCGACAACCGAAACAGCGATATCGCGGCCCTCAACGAAACGTTCAAGCATGACATGCTCCTCGTAGGAGAACGCATCAACCATCGCAGAACGAAGATCACTGGGATCCTGAGCACGAGACATTCCAAGAGCCGAACCACCCGAAGAAGGTTTGACGACAAGCGGGAAAGTCAAAGAGGAGTTGATCATCCCAAGAACATTGTGCGCGCCGAGCTGGCGGAACAAAAGCTGGGGAAGGGCAATCCACCCGGGGGTATCAAGTCCGGCTGCGCCAACGAGCGCCTTAGCTGTGGGCTTGTTGGAAGCCAGCATTGCCTGCGCAGGTGTCGACCCAACGTAAGGGACTCCCACACCCTCAAGAAGGGATTGGAGAGAACCATCCTCGCCTAAAGATCCGTGAACAAGCGGCCACACAACATCGGGGCCGAAAGCGGAAATCTCAGCGGGAAGATTTTGATCAAAATCGACAACCTTAGCGTCGAAACCCTGGTTGATCAGGGAGTTTGCAACGCGACGTCCGGAGCGAACAGAAACATCACGCTCATGGGTGAGGCCGCCAGCGATAATAAGGACCTTTAATGAATCAGTGGACATGACGATTTCTCCTCGGAATTAGTCTTCGGTATGAACGGAACCATCATGACGGTTCGTTAAAAATTCAGCTTCTTCTTCGGGTGCAACGCCGAACATATCGACGAGCTGCTTCTCAGCATTAACAACGCCAGCAAGGCGACGAATACCCTCACGGATACGATCGGGTTCCGGATAGCAGAAGGACAAGCGCATGTGATCAGCACCCCGGCCGTCATAGTAGAAAGCCGTACCGGAAACGTAGGCGACCTGTGCCTTCACGGCGCGAGGAAGCATACTGCGCGCATTCAAGCCCTCGGGCAGGGTCACCCATGTGTAGAAACCGCCATCCGGAGTCGTCCACGAGCACTCAGGCATGTACTCCGCCAAAGCATCCAACATGGCCTTGCAACGTTCGGCGTACATTGCGCGATAGACCTTGACTTGGCTGTACCAGTCATAACCGGCCAGGTAGCTCGAGAGGAACATCTGACCGAACATACCCGGGGACAAAATCGCGGCCTCAGAAGCCAACACCAACTTCGCGCGAATGGCGTGAGGAGCAAGCGCCCAACCGATACGCATACCGGGCGCGAACATCTTCGAAACCGAACCCAAATAGACAACGCCCTCGGGAGACCACGAACGAAGTGCGGGAAGCGGATCGGAATCAAAACCAAGCAAGCCGTACGGGTTATCTTCCAAAATCAACACGTGTTCACGCATGCAGATTTCAGCGATCAGGGGGCGACGCTCCAAAGAAAGCGTGACGCCCGCAGGATTGTGGAAGTTCGGGATCGTGTAAAGGAACTTAATGGCGCGACCGGCGGACTTCAGGCGACGGATCGTCTCTTCTAAGGCCTCGGGAATGATGCCGTTGTCATCCATATCAACGTGAATGACATCGGCTTGGCGGGCACGGAAACAGCCAAGGGCGCCAACGTAGGAAGGAGACTCGGCCAAAACAACGTCACCGGAATCGATAAAGAGCTCGGCCATCAAGTCGAGTGCCTGTTGCGAACCCGTCGTAATGACGACGTCGTCAGGGTCAGCGCCGATGATGCCGTCATAGGTCATGACGTTGACAAGTTGCTCGCGCAAGGGTTCCCAGCCCTGGCCCGAACCGTATTGCAGTGCCTGGGCGCCGGAGGAAAGGATCAGCTCCTTCGCAGTTTCGGCCAAGCTCTCCAGAGGAAGATCCTTCAAATTCGGCATACCGCCGGCAAGGGAAACGACCTCGGGGCGAGAGACAACCGAAAACAGTGCGCGAATCTCAGAAGCTCGCAGGTTATGAGCTCGATCTGCGTAGGCATCAAACCACGGGTCGAGTCGATTTCCCTGTGACTGAGGATCCTGAGACATGAACGAACCTTTCTATACAAGTATGTCGAAGGACACACGTAACTAAGTGTGCCACTAAAACGACTGGCGTGACGTAAGTGCCGAGGCCGTGGACACTTAGTCGG
>USHU01000001.1 GCA_900554605.1 uncultured Actinomyces sp. | reverse complement strand
TCGACTATCATCAGATCGATCTCAGTGCCTCGGCTCAAGATGTGGCTATTAGCCTTCTGAGCTTTTTGGACCCCGCGGCGATTGTCGTCGCTGGCGATGCTCGTGAGCTTGAGGACTACCTTGAACTGCCTCGTTCCGTCGTTACTCCCGCATTCTTGATTCGCTTGCGAGCTGGTGATTTGTTGATTCCGGCCCATGCAGTGAGTGCAACATACCGGAGTCGTATCCGAGGCGGATGGCTGTTCCTCCTTGCATGCGTGCTTTTCGCGTCGATGGGGGTGGCTCTCTGGGCTACTCCGTGGGGGCATGACCTCTACATAAGTATCTGGAGTTGGATCTCACAATTGTGGTCCCCGTCGAATTCTGCTAGTTCCGCTCTAGTCCACTGGACTGAAACTGTCACGTTCTAAGGAAGAAATCATGGTCAACTTTCGCTATCACATCGTGTCTTTGATCGCGGTTTTTGTTGCACTGTGCTTGGGCGTTGTCCTGGGCGCAGGGCCGCTGCAATCGCGTATTTCTTCCGGTTTGACGCCCACCACTTCGACGGCCTCGTCAAATGAAGCACTGGCACAAGCTCAGAACAATAGCAAAATCGAGGCTCGCGCTGTCGCAGAGCTTGCGCAGGGGCGTCTTACAGGATCTCTCAATGGCGTTTCAGTTGCCATCGTGACCGTCCCTGGAAGTGATAGCTCAGATGTTGCTTCCATGCGAGACACTCTTGGAACAGCAGGTGCTCAGGTCGTTGGCGAGGTTGAGCTCACGAACACGTGGCTGAGCGCCGACTCGGCAACTTTCCGCAACACGCTCGCGACTCCTCTGGCATCGCATCTGACCGGTCTTGCCGGTGATGCCGGTGCAGAAGCAGTCATCGGCCAAGCAATCGTCACTTCTTTGACTCAGAGTGGATCTGAACCTGATCTCGTCAAGCAGATCCTTACCGGGGGCGACACTCCTGTCATGCGCATGACCAAGGACCCGCAGGGCGGTGCCCAGGCTATCGTGGTCGTCGCACCTCGCGGTGACACTAGTGCGAATACACAGACGGCAGATCCTTCCTCACTTGCATCGCAGGCATCGTGGGAAGGCTTGGCAAAGACAATTGGGAATGCTCCTGCGGGCGGTCTCATCCTGGGTGATGCTTCGACTGATCGTTCTACTCTTACGGCTTTGCGTCGCTCGAATGTTCCGGTAACAACGGTCGACCAGGTTGGAACGACGCAGGGAACGATTTCGGCGGTTTTGGCACTGAAAGATGCCCATTCAAGTGCGCGTTCTTTCGGCGTCGGAAGCGGCGCAAGTGCGATCTTCCCTCCGGCGCAGTAAGGAATGACCATGACTGAGATTCGCGACGAGCACGTTGCTGTTCGGACACTTTCATCGCGCGAGGTTTTTTCAGGCAAAGTTTTCGGCATCCAGCGCGATGAATTAGTGCTGAATGAAGCTCAAGAACCGATCCTTCGCGAGTACATGTCTCATCCGGGGGCGGTTGTGATTGTCGCGCTTCGCGGTGACGGGGGAGAAGAAGAGATTCTCCTCGAACGTCAGTACCGTCACCCGGTTCGCGCCAAGCTATGGGAAGTACCCGCTGGACTCCTTGACATTCCGGGAGAAGATCCGCTTGTTGGAGCTCAACGAGAACTTGCCGAAGAAGCAGATCTTGTTGCGCAGCAATGGGATGTTCTCCTGGATATCTTTAATTCCCCGGGCTGTTCGTCGGAATCTATCCGTATTTTCCTCGCGCGCGGGCTGTCGCAGACGCAGACTCCCTTTGACCGAGAAGATGAAGAGGCTGATTTTGAATATCAGTGGGTGAAGCTTGAGGATGCTGTCACTGCGGCATTGCAGGGACGCCTGCACAACGCCTCGACGGTGTGCGCTGTTCTTGCAACCGAGGCGGCGCGCAGGCGCGGATGGGACCTCCGCGAGGTTTCCTCCCCGTGGCTTCGATAGATTCAGGACCTTCGGCCCAAATTCTGTGACATGAGTCGCCTGCTCTATCAGGTATTTCGCAACGAAAATGTTGCCTAAAGAGCGTATGATTTTCCTGAGATTCAAGAGTTGTGAATGTAGATTCGCTTGGAGGGCAGCGTGGAAATCAGTGATGCGCGCACCCGGCAGCAGGTGCGTGACCTTGTTGTCGAAAAGGGGCCCGTCACAGCATCGACGATTGCGCGGATCCTTGGATTGACAACCGCTGCGGTGCGCAGACACCTGACGATTCTGCTCTCTGACAGTGAAATTGCAGAGCATGAGTTTACTCAGGTTGGTCGCCGCGGCAGGGGGCGTCCTGCTCGCCACTACGTCGCGACCGCGCGAGCTCACGAAAAGCTCTCAGATAGTTACTCTGACCTAGCAGTCAAAGCATTGGGATATCTCGGGCAAGTTGGCGGGGGAGAAGCTATTGATTCTTTCGCGGCTGCGCGCTCGCGCGAAATTGAGAGGCGCTACGCCTCGACTGTTCGCGAAGCCGGGCATGACCCACGCTTGCGCGCTCAAGCGCTTGCTGACGCCCTGACTGCTGATGGCTACGCGGCAACAGTGCGAGAGATCGGCGGAGGCGGATTCGCAGTGCAGCTGTGTCAAGGCCACTGCCCAATCCGGCAAGTTGCAGGCGATTTTCCACAACTCTGTGAGGCTGAAACTGCCGCTTTTTCACGACTACTCAATGTTCATGTCCAACGACTTGCAACCCTTGCAGGCGGAGAGCACGTATGCACGACCCACATCCCCGTGGCGCCGCCCGTAATCTCACCCGCAGCGCGAGCCGCTCTTCGCAAGTAGCTCGCACTCCAGTAATAACCGAATTGACGAGGAAAAATATGACCCAGTCACCACCGGTCACCGACGCAACTACTCTGAGTGACGATGAGATCATCAGCTCCATCGGCGCCTATGAGTATGGGTGGCACGATAACGATGACTACTCGAAAGACGTCCCCCTAGGAATCAATGAGTCGGTCGTTCGTTACATCTCCGAGGTAAAGGATGAACCTCAGTGGATGCGTGAACGCCGCCTCAAAGCTTTGGAACTCTTCGAACGCAAGCCGATGCCCACGTGGGGTCCGGATTTGTCGCACGTTGATTTCGATGCTTTTAAGTACTACGTGCGCCCGACGGATCGTCAGGTGAATGACTGGGAAGATCTCCCCGAAGAAATTCGCGATACCTACGATCGTCTGGGTATTCCAGAGGCCGAAAAGAACCGACTTGTTTCCGGCGTCGCAGCTCAGTATGAGTCCGAGGTTGTGTACCAGCAGATTCAAGAAGATCTTGAACGTCAAGGTGTGATCTTCACGGATACTGACACCGGTCTGCGTGAGCATCCCGAGATCTTTGAGGAATATTTCGGTAAGTGTGTCCCTTCCGGTGACAATAAGTTCTCGGCACTCAATACCGCTGCATGGTCAGGTGGATCCTTCGTTTACGTCCCGCCGGGCGTCCACGTGAATATTCCTCTGCAGGCCTACTTCCGCATCAATACCCAGGCAATGGGACAGTTTGAGCGAACGCTTATCATTGCGGACGAAGGCTCTTACGTCCACTATGTTGAGGGGTGCACCGCTCCGATTTATGACGAGAATTCCTTGCACTCCGGTGTCATTGAGATCTTCGTCAAGAGGGGTGCTCGCGTTCGCTACACGACGGTTCAGAACTGGTCGACGAACGTCCTTAACTTGGTGACTCAGCGTGCCATGGTTGAAGAGGGCGGAACCATGGAATGGGTTGACGGCAATATGGGTGCCGCCATCACCATGAAGTATCCGGCATGCTTCCTTATGGGCGAGCACGCCCGTGGCGAAACCTTGTCGATCGGCTTCGCTGGCCCTGGGCAGCAGCAAGATACGGGCGCAAAGATGGTGCACATGGCGCCGCATACGTCTTCCTCAATCGTCTCAAAGTCGGTCTCTCGAGGTGGCGGTCGTACCTCCTACCGTGGCCTTGTGCAGATTAATGCCCGAGCACGTCATTCCAAGTCGAATGTTCTGTGCGATGCGCTTTTGGTCGACAAGGTTTCGCGTACCGATACCTACCCCTATGTTGATGTGCGCACGGACGACGTTGAAATGGGACACGAGGCAACAGTCTCGAAGGTGTCTGCGGATCAGCTTTTCTATCTGATGAGCCGCGGCTTGGATGAGAACGAGGCCATGGCGACCATTGTGCGCGGCTTTGTCGAGCCGATCGCCAAGGAACTCCCCATGGAATATGCCCTCGAATTGAACCGACTTATTGAATTGCAGATGGAAGGATCTGTTGGCTGATGACGACCCAAGAGACCATGGCCCGTCCGCATTCTCATGGCGCGGGAGCTCCGGTGGCGCACTCTTCTCGAGGAGATCGCCCGACCTCGTTTTCTCTGAGTGATATCGCAGTTCCTCACGGACGTGAGGAAGACTGGCGTTTCACTCCGATGCGTCGCATTGAGAAACTCTTCGATTCACAGAACTTTGAGACGGAATCTTTGGGTGCGCGTATTGATGCCCCCGAGGGGGTCCTCGTTGAAGAAGCTGCTCGTGATGATCAACGTCTTGGTAGCGTGCTTGCCCCCGGAGACCGTACCTCGGTTGTTGCATGGAACGCTTTTACAAGCGCACAGATTGTGACGGTGCCGAAGAAGACTGAACTAGAAGCTCCGATCATGATTGACATTGATGGAGACGAACTCACTCGCGTCCAGCATCTTGCTCTTCGCGTTGAGTCTCAATCGGTCGCCACCATTGTCATGAATCATCGAGGTGGCGGGAAAGGCGCGCTCAATCAGACCGTTGAGATCGAAGCAGGAGACGCCTCGGACCTCACGATCGTCTCCATCCAGGAATGGGATGACGAATTCCTGCACGCCTCCAACCATCGCATTGCAATCGGACGCGATGCAAAGGTCCGTCACATCATCGTGACCTTGGGTGGCGACTTAGTGCGTATCTGCTCCGATACCGATTACCGAGGCCCCGGCGGCGAACTCACCATGCTCGGCCTGTACTTTGTCGACTCTGGTCAGCACCTTGAGCACCGAGTTTTCGTTGACCACTCGCAGCCCAATTGCTACTCCCGCGTGACATACAAGGGTGCACTTCAGGGGAAGGACGCACACTCAGTGTGGATTGGGGACTGCCTGATCCGTGAAGCCGCCGATGGAACCGATACCTACGAGCTCAACCGCAATCTTGTGCTCAGCGAAGGTGCGAAGGCGGACTCCGTCCCGAACCTGGAGATTGAGAATGGAGAAATCATCGGCGCAGGCCACGCCTCGGCAACGGGACGCTTCGACGATGAGCAACTTTTCTATCTCATGAGCCGAGGAATTGCCGAGGCCGATGCGCGACGTCTGGTCGTGCGAGGCTTCTTCGCCGAACTCATCGAGCAAATCGGCGTGCCCCAGGTGCAAGAACACCTGATGAACGCCATCGAAAAAGAACTGGAACGCGCCGCTCTTGGCGCCTGAGGCTACACGACAGTAGTACGAGAACTACAGTGCGGCGTCTAGCGCCGAAGAGGAGAAACAATGTCGACTTTGACGATTAAAGACCTTCACGCATCGGTTGAGACCGCTGAAGGCCCGAAGGAAATTTTGAAGGGCGTTAATCTGACCATTAACTCCGGTGAGATTCACGCAATTATGGGACCCAATGGCTCTGGTAAGTCCACTTTGGCTTATGCTCTCGCCGGACACCCGGCCTACGAGATCACCAGCGGTGAAGCCTACCTCGATGACGCCTCGATCCTTGATATGAGCGTCGATGAGCGCGCCAAGGCAGGCCT
This sequence comes from uncultured Actinomyces sp., assembly GCA_900554605.1. GTDB lineage: Bacteria > Actinomycetota > Actinomycetes > Actinomycetales > Actinomycetaceae > Pauljensenia. The sequence goes on along the minus strand of USHU01000001.1, from coordinate 24,489 downwards.
CTTCTTGGCAATGCAGTACCCGGTCGAGGTTGCGGGCGTTTCCGTCTCGAACTTCCTGCGTACCGCCAAGACCGCCATCGATGGCCAGGCACCCCAGCTGCGTCACTGGGTCAAGGACGTTAACCAGGCAATGGAAAACCTGCGCATGGATCCCAGCTTCGCCGAACGTGATGTGAACGTCGGCTTCTCCGGCGGTGAAAAGAAGCGCCTCGAGATCCTGCAGATGGAACTCCTCAAGCCTTCCTTCGCGATTCTGGATGAGACTGACTCCGGTCTTGACGTTGACGCCTTGCGTATCGTCTCTGAAGGCGTGAACCGTGTCCATGGAAACACCGGCTGCGGCGTCATGCTTATTACCCACTACACTCGCATTTTGCGCTACATCAAGCCCAGCCATGTTCACGTCTTCGTGAACGGTCAGGTTGCCGCGCAGGGCGGTCCTGAACTGGCCGATGAGCTTGAAGAGAATGGCTACGATTCCTACTTGGAGAAGTGACCTCGATCCGTGTCTGAAGATTTTTCGCTTCGTGAGCTCAGCCGCCTGCGCGCCGACTTTCCTATCTTGGGACGTGTCGGCCGCGGCGGCCAGGCGATCGCTTATCTCGATTTCAGTGCGACTTCGCAAAAGCCGACACCAGTGATTGAAGCGATCACTGAGTTTTATCGCTCGACTAATGGGGCAGTGCATCGGGGGACTCACCTCCTTGGCGATGAGTCAACTGCTGCTTTTGAAGAAGGCCGCTCGGTCCTTGCCAGCTTTATCGGCGCGAAAGCCGATGAAATTGTGTGGACGAAGAATGCAACCGAGGCGATTAATCTCGTGGCCTTGGCGATTCGCAATGCGACTGGGCAGGGGGAGAGGGCACATAGCCCTCTCGCACTCGCTGCGGGAGATCGCATTGTCGTAACTAGGGCTGAACACCACGCGAACCTTGTTCCCTGGCAGCAGCTGTGTCAGGCAACCGGTACCGAGCTGCGCTGGCTTGATTTGCACGAGGACGGACGAATCGATACCGATACGCTCGATGTCATTAACGAGCGTACGCGACTGGTTGCCTTTACTCATGTCTCAAATGTGACCGGTGCTGTCTCGCCCGTGAACCAAATTGTTTCTCGGGCACGCGAGTGCGGTGCCTTGGTTCTCTTGGATACCTGTCAGTCCAGTGCACACATGCCAATCAACGTTCGCGACTTGGGCGTCGACTTTGCGGTCTTTTCTTCGCACAAGATGCTCGGACCAACGGGAGTTGGCGCGCTTTGGGGCAAAAGAGAGCTCCTCGATGCGATGCCTCCGGTTCTCACCGGTGGCTCAATGATCGAAAACGTCACTATGGAGAGCTCGAGCTTCATGCCGGCTCCGGAACGATTTGAAGCTGGTAGCCAGCCCATTGCTCAAATTGTTGGCTGGAGTGCGGCGCTGCGCTACCTTTCTGCTATCGGCATGGACCGCGTTGCGGAACACGAGCGTGTTTTAACCGCCTACATGCTTGACGGAATCAGTGGAATTGACGGAGTTCGAGTTCTTGGGCCTGGCTCGGAATTCGAACGTATCGGTGTTGTTGCTTTTGCCGTTGAGGGAGTTCATCCCCATGATGTGGGTCAAGTTCTTGATTCTCATGATGTTGCGGTGCGAGTCGGCCATCACTGTGCAATCCCGCTTCATACTTTCTTTGGTGTTCGTTCGTCGTCGCGTGCTTCAATTGGGCCGACGACTTCGCGTGAAGAGGTTGACCGTTTTATTGATGCACTTGGCCAGGTTCGTTCCTACTTTGGAGGTCGCTGATGTCGAGCTTGGAACAGATGTACCAGCAGGTAATTCTCGATCATGCCCGCGAGCGTCACGGCTGCGGTAACCCCACTGAGTTATCTGCCTCCTCTCATCAGGTCAACCCAACCTGCGGAGATGAGACGACCTTGGGCGTGACGCTGAGTGACTCCGGTGCCATCGAATCCTTGGCATGGGATGGGGATGGTTGTTCGATCTCTCAGGCATCCCTCTCGATGCTCTCTGACATGGTTGCAGGTGCGGATCTTGCCCGAGTGCGTGAACTCTATTCCGCGATGGAAACAATGATGCATTCACGAGGGCAAGGCGTGGATGAGGATACCTTGGACCTATTAGAAGACGCCGCTGCCTTGGAGGGGACCTCCCAGTTCCCGAATCGTGTTAAGTGTGCGCTTCTTGGCTGGTATGCGCTGCGCGATGCCCTCGCGCAGCTTGGAACCGATATTGCAGGAGAAAACGAGTAATGGATACTTCTTCCAACCCGATGGCACAAACTGATGCTGTCGAGCAGCGCTTCGCCCCTGCGCCTTCTGCAGTTGCAAGCTCTGCCGCGTCCGAGCAGGGTTCTGCTTCTGCTCCCGATGCGGCCTCGGCGCATGTATTTAATGTCGAAGGAACTGACATCATTGAAGGCGGAAGCATCGCCGGCCTTGATGTACTTGAGGCACTCAAGGATGTCATCGATCCCGAGCTGGGCATCAATATTGTTGACCTTGGTCTAGTCTATGGAATCAACGTGTCGTCCAATGATGCCGTTGTCATCGACATGACGCTGACCTCCGCTGCTTGCCCCTTGACAGATGTGATCGAACGTCAAGCTCAGATGGTTTTGGCTCCGCTTTCCAACGATGTTCTGATCAACTGGGTGTGGATGCCGGCCTGGGGGCCAGATCGAATCACCAGCGATGGACGTGAACAGCTTCGCGCGATCGGCTTTAACGTCTGAGCGCGTAGTCCCCTGTGCGTGAACCCCTTCCGCTATGCTGGAGGGGTTCACCTCTATCGAACGAAAGAGAAACGATGACTGTGGCCGACGCTCCCGTGCAGCCTGTTCTTCTGGGCGGAGATTTTGGAGTCTACGCTTTGGCGCGTTCTTTCCACGAGGCCTACGGGGCGACTTCAATCGTCCTTTCCCATGCGCCGACGGTTTCAATCGCGCGCTCGTCGTTTTGCCGTGTCGAGCCCATCATTGCGCATGCCTCAGATGAGGTTTTGCTTGAGACTTTGATGCGCATTGCATCGACCTATTCCGATCGCGCCTTGGTGCTAGTCGCCAATCATGACCTCCATTCCGAGTTCGTCGCGAGGAATTGGGATGCGCTCAGCGCTCATTACGCATTGCCCTTCCCCTCCATGGAAGTGATCGACTACGTGACCGACAAGGGAGCATTCGCTCGCCTGTGCAACGAACTCGATGTTCCGACTCCGGCTACCGTCGTCGTTTCCTTCCGTGATTTCTCCACTGCCGAGGCCTGGGTTGCGCCTCAGATTCCCTTTGCTTTTCCGGTGGTCGCTAAAGCTGCTCGAGGCAATGACTACGATGGGCTGGAATTCGAAGGAAAGCGCAAGATTTGGTTCGTCGAGAGTGCCCAAGAACTGGATGAGCTGTGGGCACGTCTGGGTGAGGTCGGTTTTAGGGGAGACTTCGTTGTTCAGGAACTGATTCCTGGCGACAACACGCAGATGCGTTCAGTGACCGCGTATGTGGACTCGAAGGGACGCATGACGCTGATCGGTTCGGCACGTGTGCTGCTTGAGGACCACGCTCCGACCATGATTGGTAATCCGGTTGCTATGATCACTGAATCTTTCCCGCAGTTGTGGGCGGATGCTCAGCGCATTCTCGAAGCTGCCAATTACCGCGGGTTTGCGAATTTTGACGTAAAAATTGATCCACGCGATGGCCGGGCACTTTTCTTTGAAGTCAATCCGCGAATTGGCCGCAACAGCTGGTACATGACCGCGGCTGGGCACAACCCAATGATTCCGATGGTTGACGACTTAGTTAAAGGTCTTTCACGTGAGCGCGAGGAAGTCCGCGAGGAGATCTTGTACTCGATGGTTCCTGATCGTCTGCTCATGCGCTACCTACGTGATCCCGAGCTTGCGAAGCGGGTGCGTGGTTTGATTCGCAGTGGAAAGCGATTCGACCCGCTGTTTTACTCGCGCGATAGGGATCTTCGTCGATCGCTTACTTTGCATCTGCAAAAGCTCAACCACTATCGCAAGTTCCATCGGTATTACCCTCAAGCGAACGATCGTTCATTCTAAGGGGATTTTAGTCATGTCACAGGTACAGCTCCGCTCGATTACAGCCGAAGAAATGCGTATCGGCGCTGCCGGCGTAACCCCGCTACCGGTTGAACAGTCCGCGATCTGGGAGCAATACGAAGCTGTCGAAGGACGCAAACTCTGGGGTCGCCTCGAATATTGCGAAGAAGGAAAGCGAATCGCCCTGGTTGCGCTCTACGAGTACTCAATGCGAGGCGCACGCTATCTATGGGCGAAACACGGCCCTGTGTGGTTGAAGGAAGCAACCCCTGCACGTGAGCGCGCATTCCGCGATGCTTTGGCCCGCTATGTTCGTGAAAAAGACTCTTCGGTCGTCTTTATTCGTTTGCATGCGACGTTCTCAGCAGATGATCTTCGAGATGTCATGCAGATCATCACCTACGATCGGACGGTCATCATTCGATCCCACGGCGGTGATGAAGAGAAGGTTCTTGCTGATATGACAAAGGAAGGTCGTCGCCAGCTTCGACGTTCCCGAAAGGCCCTTGCGCAGGTCGAAACCAGCATTGCTGACGAACGAGAAGCCGCCGCACAGGACTTCAGTGAGTACTACGAAGTTTTGAAGGAAACTGCGCAGCGGGACGGTTTCCACCCGCATCCTCCCGAGGTCTATGCGACGATGCTCAAGGTTCTGGGCGAAGCTCATTCGCACCTCTATGTCCTTCGCGTCGATGGCAAGGTTGCTGCGTGGAACCTCATTTTGGTGAACGATCGTCAGGCTGAATGCTATTACGGTGCAACGACAGCGCTGGCGCGTAAACTTGGCGCGATGCCAGAGCTGGATGTTCAATGCGCGCTCACTCTTGGCCCTGATCTTGATCCGCAGGGCGGTATCGATCTGATGGGAATGCACTCGCCTCGAGTGCCGGAGCTTTTCACCGTTGGTAAGTACAAGCTGAACTTTGCCAAGGGCTACACGGATGTTCCTGGTGCATGGGATCTGCCTCTGCGTCCGCGGCTCTATGCGGGGCTGCGTAACTTGCTTTCACTTAAGCGCGCACTGCGTTCGTGACATTGCCGGCTTGGCGGCTACGATAGAAGGGTCCAAGCCTGTCGATTCTCGATAAGAGCGTTTGACGCGCCTTCGTATGCGTGCAGTTGACAGGTAGAGATGGCGCTTGTCGCCAGAAACCCGAAGGAGCACAGCTCGTGCCTGTTATCAACGCAACTATTGATGGCGTTGCTGTAGAAATTGAAGAAGGCTGCACCGGTTTGCAGCATTATGCCTCGCGTAGTGACGTTGTCGCTATGACAGTCGACGGAAAAGCATGGGATCTCTCCCGTGAAATCCCATCTGGCGCAACGGTAGAAGCAATTACCCTGAACTCTCCAGCCGGTCTGGAAATTCTGCGTCACTCCTGCACACATGTCATGGCGCAGGCGGTTCAGGAAGTGTTCCCGGACGTCAATCTCGGAATCGGCCCCTTTATCACCGATGGTTTCTACTACGACTTCGGGAACATTGATTCGGTTACTCCTGAACTCATGCGTGATCTGGAAAAGCGCATGAAGCGCATTGTCAAAGAAGGCCAGACCTTCCGTCGCCGCGTGGTCAGTGAAGACGAAGCCCGCGAAGAACTTGCCGATCAGCCCTACAAGCTTGAGCTCATCACCACTAAGGGTGGGGGAGCAGAGGATGCTTCTGTCGAGGTTGGCGGCTCTGAACTGACCATCTATGACAATGTGCGCCGTGACGGCACAACCGCTTGGAAGGACCTGTGCCGCGGCCCTCACCTGCCCTCAACCAGACTGATCGGCAACGGTTTCGCGCTCACCAAGTCCTCTTCGGCATACTGGCGCGGTGACCAGGCCAACGACCAACTGCAGCGAATTTACGGAACTGCGTGGGCCTCGAAGGAAGATCTTGTCGCCTATCAGGAACGACTCAAGGAAGCTGAGCGACGTGATCACCGTCGCCTCGGTGCTGAGCTTGATCTTTTCTCCTTCCCAGAGGAGCTTGGTGCTGGCCTGCCCGTTTTCCACCCCAAGGGCGGCGTCCTCAAGCGCGTCATGGAAGATTACGTGCGCGAAGCCCACATTGAGAACGGATTCCTCTATGTGGGTACTCCCCACATCTCAAAGGAAGATCTCTTCCATACCTCGGGTCACCTTCCCTACTATGCGGACGGGATGTTCCCGCCCATGGATGACGACGGTCAGCTGTACTACCTCAAGGCCATGAACTGCCCGATGCATAACCTGATCTTCAGGAGCCGAGGCCGTTCTTACCGTGAGCTTCCGCTGCGCCTCTTTGAGTTCGGCACCGTTTACCGCAATGAGAAGTCCGGTGTTCTTCAAGGACTCACTCGCGTTCGCTCGATTACTCAGGATGATTCGCACTCCTATGTGATGCCCGAGCAAGCGGGTGATGAAATTAAGCACCTGTTGAACTTCATCTTGACGCTTCTTCGCGATTTCGGTTTGAACGACTTCTACCTCGAGCTTTCTACCCGCGATACCGATGGTAAGAAGAAAGATAAGTTCATCGGAACCGATGAACAGTGGGAGGAAGCCACCGAAATCTTGCGTCGCTGCGCAGAAGAAACCGGTTTGGATACCGTTCCCGATCCGGGCGGAGCTGCATTCTACGGCCCGAAGATTTCGATTCAGGCGAAGGACGCAATTGGGCGTACCTGGCAGATGTCGACCATTCAGTACGACTTCAACCAGCCGCACCGTTTTGGACTGGAGTACACCGCTCCCGACGGAAGTCACCGTGAGCCCGTCATGATCCACTCGGCGAAGTTTGGCTCAATCGAGCGCTTCATCGGTGTGTTGACCGAGCACTACGCAGGAGCGTTCCCTGCATGGCTCTCGCCCGTGCAGGTACGCCTTGTTCCCGTTGCCGAGGCCTTTGATGAGTACGTGGATACAGTTGCTCAGCGTTTGCGCGAGCGTGGTATTCGCGTCGAAGTTGATCATTCCGATGATCGCTTTGGTAAGAAGATCCGTAACGCCGCAAAGCAGAAGGTTCCCTTCACTTTGATTGCGGGCGGGGAAGACCAAGAAGCTCAGGCAGTGTCCTTCCGTTTCCGCGATGGCTCCCAGCTCAACGGTGTTCCCGTTGACGAGGCGGTTGAGCGTATCGCGCGCCACATCGCCACTCGTAATAACGCTGATCCTAGCGCAGAGGACTGATAGCAATGAGTGACACTCTTCCGACCGAGGATTCACGGGCACTGTCTGGTGTTCCTGACGGTTTTGATCGTTTGTGGACGCCGTATCGGATGGCCTACATACATGGTGATCACAAACCCGCTGATTCCTCGTCGGAAGAGTGTCCATTTTGTGTTGCACCATCGCGCACAGACGAAGAAGGACTCATCGTTCATCGCGGTGTCAGCTGTTTCGTTCTGATGAATCTCTTCCCGTATAACTCCGGGCATCTCTTGGTCTGTCCCTACCGCCATGTTTCTGACTATACGGATCTGACTGACGAGGAACGTATTGAACTCGGTCGTTTGACTGCCACTGCAATGCGTGTGGAGCGTGCGACGGCGAATCCCGCTGGATTCAATTTGGGTATGAACCAAGGTGATGTTGCAGGCGCGGGGATCGCTGCTCACCTTCATCAGCATGTTGTACCTCGGTGGGCTGGAGACGCAAACTTCTTCCCAATCATTGCCCGTACCAAGGCAGTGCCTGAACTACTTGAGGATGCACGTGCTCGGCTAGCAGCGGCTTGGCCAACGTCACAGGAGAACTAGTGCTCGGAAACCACGGACGTTCAATAACCAAAACGATCTTCACTCCGCTTGCCAGGTTGCTGCTGGCGGCACATGTGACACCAAATATGGTGACCGTTACGGGGACTCTCGTCACGATTGCAGTTGCAGTTTCTACTTTGCCGCGGGGATATCTCTGGCAGGGGGCGCTCGCGTTAGGAGTCGTTCTATTTTGCGATTCCATTGACGGAGTGCTTGCGCGAATGAGTGGGACCTCCTCGCCTTTTGGTGCATTCCTTGACTCGACGATGGATCGCCTGGGCGATGGCGCTGTTTTTGCTTCGCTTGTCGCTTTCGCCGTCTTCACCATGGAACCTTCGACAACGCGAACAGTAGCGATTATCGCGGGTCTGATTGCGATTGTTGGTGCGGCGACCGTTCCCTATGCCCGGGCGCGCGCAGAGTCTGTCGGTGTTATTGCCAAAGTGGGGATTGCCGAGCGTACTGATCGATTGATTGTTGCTCTATTGGGAGCCGCTCTTTACGGTTGGGGTGCTCCAGCCTTCTTCTTTGCCGCAGGCCTATGTTGGGTTGCTTTCGCGTCTCTCGTGACCGTTATTCAACGCGTACACTTCACTGCTCGTCACATTGAACAATCCACGGAGTCATGATGTCGGGTCGCGGTCTTGTGTGGGCGTTTAAGATCGTTCCGCATCTCCCCTTTGGATGTGTCCGATGGCTTGGCCGTCGCGGCGCGGACCTGATGTGTCTTCTCAATGGCCCGAGCGTTCGAAGAATGCGCGCAAACCATGAGCGTTTACTAGGACACCCAATTTCGCGCGTCCAGTTGCGCGAAGCAGTGCGCTCACACGTCAACGCCTACGTCGAACAACTCAGTTTTGGCGGACGCATCGGCGAAGCGCTGCGAAGCCGCGTCGATTTAAGTCAGGCCCAAGGGCTGATCGAACTGAGTTCTTCCGGTCCGGTCGTGCTTGCTCTTGCGCATTCAGGAACATTCGATCGCGTAGGCGCAGCGGTTTGCGCTCAGGGACTGGGGATTCTCACCGTTGCAGAGAAACTGAATCCACCAGAGCTCTTCAATGCTTTCGTCAATTTGCGGAGCAATGTTGGTATGGAAATTATCGGTGTCTCGCCGGGGGACAGCGTCTTCCACACCCTCCGCGATCGGGCTGAAGGGCGCGCAGGCCTCGTTGTCCCACTTCTTGCGGATCGCGATATTTCCGGATCAGGGATCGAAGTGGACTTTGGTTCCCGCAAAGCGCTCGTCGCTGCCGGTCCGGCGGCGCTTGCCCGCGCGCTACGAGCACCCTTGGTTGCTGGAGTTGTCTCCGATATTGATGATTCTGGCCGTCCGGAATTCGTTCGTTTGGAGATTACCGAAAATCTCTACGATCCAGATTCCGAAGACCCTGACGTTCCCGAACTGACCCAGCGATGGGTGAATGCGTTAACACCGATTCTTCAACGCAGGATTCGCGAGTGGCATATGATGCAAGCAGTCTTTGTTGAGGATTTAGATCCGGAGCGGTTGGAGAGAGCGCGTCAGCGCGCAGCGCAGAAGGGGCACTAGGTGAAGATCGGAATAGTCAATCCCTACTCCTGGGATGTCCCCGGCGGCGTCCAATTCCACATTCGCGATTTCGCCCTTGAGCTGCTTAAACGCGGCCATGACGTCAAGGTACTAACCCCGGCGAAAGATACAACGGATTTACCCGAGTGGATTACGGCGGTTGGTTCATCCGTCGCTATTCCTTTCAACGGTTCCGTTGCACGCCTTTCCTTTAGCCCCATTGCGAATTCTCGAACAAAGAAATGGCTCGAAGAAGGCGATTTCGACGTGCTGCACGTTCACGAGCCCGAGGTTCCCTCGATTTCGATGCTTGCTCTTCGAGCCGCAGCCGTCCCAGTCATCGGGACTTTCCACGCGGCGCTGGACTATTCTTTCTCGCGCTCAGTCTCTTCTCCCGCTCTTGATCCGCTTCTCGAGAAACTTGCCGCGCGCATTGCTGTCTCCTCCGAGGCGCGTCGCACCCTTGTGGAACATCATGGAGGCGACGCCGTGATTATTCCCAACGGTGTGGACACACACTTTTTTGCCCAGGCCGAGCCCAAAGAAGAGTGGGCTGCTACGGACGATCGTCCGGTTGTTGTCTTCCTGGGACGCTTGGATGAACCGCGTAAGGGACTTCCTGTTTTCGCCGATGCGATTGGCAGGGTTCTTCAGGAGGTCCCCGGGGCTCGCTTCTTGATCGCTGGGCGAGGCGGTGCACACGAATTCCAAAAGCAACTGGAGAGCTTTGGTGATTCAGTCGAATTCCTCGGGGGAGTGAGCGATGAAGATAAAGCCTCACTACTTAAAGGCGCGACTGTCTATGTAGCACCGCAGACTGGTGGCGAGTCTTTCGGGATCGTTTTGGTCGAGGCGATGGCCGCTGAATGTGCAGTTCTTGCCTCTGATCTCGAGGCATTCCGAGCGGTGCTTGACCAAGGCGAATCAGGAGCGTTATTTGCAACGGGTGATAGCGCTGATCTTGCTCGCCAGCTCGTTGCATTGCTCAAGGACTCTGAGCGCTGTAGCGCACTTGCCCAACGCGGTCTGAATGCGAGCCGTCGCTACGGATGGGATACCGTAACAGATCAGGTTCTCGCGCTCTACCAGACTGTTTTGGCATCAGCTCAGGGGCAGCCTGCTGATCCGACGGCTTTAGATTTGCTCCGAGGCCGAAATGGGGGAGATGACAGTGAATAACCCGCTCATACTCCTTATTACGATCCTTGCTGTCGGCTGCGTTGCTCTCATCATTCGCCAGTCTGCCATTCTTGCGACGCGTCTGGATCGTCTACATTGGCGTATTTTGACGACGCGCGATTCGCTTGCTCTTCTTCTCGATGAACGAGCTCGATACGGGCAAAGGATTGCCGAGTATCCCGACTTGCCTTCAGCGGTATCGGCCGAGCTCTCTTCGGCTGCTTGCGCATGTGTGCGACGTGAGGATCTTCCTCTCGTTGCCGATGGTCTGGATAGGAGAAGTGCTGAAGCAGCAGCATCGGATGAAGAAACGCGAACTCAGTCTTTGGCTTACCTTGAGGCGCAGTCAACGCTCTCACGTGTGCTCCGCAGTGCGATCAATACTGAAGTGCGCGAGAGGATGGAAAACGATCCCTATTGGTCTCGCGAACTTCACCAGCTCGATCAGGTATCGTACAAAGTGCAATTAGCGCGTTCAATGCATAACCTCTACGTCAGCCAGACACGCAAAATTCGGGAGCGTACCTGGGTCAGGCTGGCGCATTTGGCGGGGCATGCCCCCTATGCTGTGAGCGTCGACTTTGATGATGACACCCTTGAAGATGGACTTGGCTATTAAATGAGTGATACTACGGTGCGATGGGGTGGTCCGGGGGAGGACTACCGTCTGAAGAAGATTAAAACCACGGAATCTGAACTCATTCGGCCTGAAGACCCTGCTCCTGAACTTGCCCCGAGTTGGCATATCCCGCAGCGAGTGAAGACCCTGCCCTATCTAGAAATTATCTTTACGCTGCTGGGAACCCTCGGTGTCGTTGTCCTCATGGCGACATATGTCGGCACCGGAGGCGTTGTATCCGCTGCAACGATGACTCTTCTTGCCCTGATTCCGCTTGGAATTGTGCTGGGTGTTTTGAATTACCTAGACCGTTGGGAACGAGAGGGCTGGAAGGCAAAATTCTTGTGCTTCATCTGGGGGGCGGGTGTTGCTACGGCATCATCTCTTGTCGTCAATAGCACTCTGAATCTTGATCTTGCACGCACTTTGGGAGACGCGAATATAGCGACGGTACTGGTCGCCGTGATCGTTGCTCCTTTTGCTGAAGAGCTCTTCAAGGGCCTCGGCGTCGTCATCTTTATTCTTGCCCGAAGAAACTCAATTAATTCCCGGCTCGACGGATTGATTACCGGTGGTATCACCGGCGCTGGATTCGCGTTTATTGAAAATATTCAGTATTTCCTGAAGTCCAGTTCATCAGGCAGCTCGATGTTGACTTCGACGGTATTTAACCGTGGAATCCTTTCACCTTTTGTTCACCCGATGGCCACCTCTTTCACGGGAATGGCTGTCGCCTTAGTGATTATTCGCTGTTACGGTCCGCTGTGGAGCACGATCCGTGTATTTCTCGGATACCTCACCGCAGTCTTCTTCCACGCCTTCTGGAATTTCCTTGCAAGCGTGAACGATCAAGGGAGCTGGTACGTTGCGTACCTGTTCTTTGAAGTGCCCCTTTTCGTCGGTTGGTTTGTATTCCTCATTATCCAATCCTCTCGAGAGGCATCGAGTATTCAGCGAGGCCTTATTCCCTATGTCGTCGGCGGCTGGGTCCTGCCCGTTGAAGTGGGTATGGTGAGTGATCGCGCTCAGCGACGGAACGCGGTTCAGTGGGCCGCGAAATCCGGGTCGGAAGCTCGCAAGTCCATGGATCTGTTCTTGAATGCACTTGCTGCTGTTGGCCTCGATGAAGCGAATCGCGAAAAACGTCGCCGGCCGGACCCCGGGCGTGATGCTTACGACCGTGCCCTCCTCGACAAAGCGATCCAGGAACGGAGCCGATTCCTTTCGTTGACGCAACTGTCCCAAACGGCAGCCCAGGTGGGGGCGTGAGCGCGCACAATTGGCCTCGGGACGCGGAAGGAATTCCGCATAGACGTGCGGCGCGGGTGATTCTTTTTGACGAAGAAGACCGTGTACTTCTGGTCCGAGGCCACGACGCGGACAATCCCGAGCGCTCGTGGTGGTTTACCGTTGGTGGGGGAATCGAAGATGGCGAAAGCGCTCGCCAATGTGCTTCACGTGAGCTGTTTGAAGAAACTGGAATCCGTCTGGAACCGGAACTACTGATCGGTCCTATTGCATATCGCCGTGCAGTGTTCGATTTCGAAACAGTCCTTGCGCGCCAAGACGAAGAGATCTTTTCTGCGCGTACGCACTGCAAGGAACTGAGTGATACCCGCTGGACCGAAGAAGAACAACGCGTCATTGACGAATACCGCTGGTGGGATATCGATGATTTTGAGGCCCAGTCACGTGACTATGAAATCTATCCAACTCGGCTTGTCGAACTGCTTCGCATCTGCCTTGCTGGTTGGGATGGGACAACACTTGTCATTGAATAACGCGCTGGCCTCCGAACATTAGGTTCGGAGGCCAGTAACGTCTCTATGCGTGGCTCTTAGCGAGTAACGACGACTCCCTTGGGGACGACGGTAATGCCCGATTCGGTGACAGTGAAGCCACGTTCGAGGTCGTGCTCGAGGTCGACACCGACAACCGCACCCTCTTCGACGATCACTCCCTTATCGAGGATCGTCTTCGAAACGATCGCATGACGGCCCACTCGGGTGCCATTCATGATGACCGAATCCGTCACCTGTGCCCACGAGTGGACGTAGGTGTTGGGAGAAATGATCGAGTGGTAGACCTCGCCACCGGAGATAATCACGCCAGGGGAGACGAAGGAATCCACGGCATGTCCCATGCGGGAGTGCTCGTCGCCATAAACGAACTTTGCGGGAGGTAGCGAGCCATCCAGGAGCGTCATGGTCGGCCAATCCCTGTTGTACAGGTTGAAGACCGGGTGGACGCTAATGAGGTCCATATTGGCCTCGTAGTAGGCGTCCAAGGTACCGACATCGCGCCAGTAGTCGCGGTCACGATCGGTGGATCCGGGGACGTCATTATCCTTGAAATCGTAGTAACCGCACATGCCGCGCTCGACGAACCACGGGATGATATTGCCACCCATGTCGTGCTTGGAAAGAGGATCTTCTGCGTCTTCACGAAGCGCGGCAATGAGTTCTGCCGTCGTGAAGACGTAGTTACCCATAGAGGCGAGGACCTGATTGGGATTATCGGGAAGACCTTGCGGATTCTGCGGCTTTTCAACGAACTTATCGACGTGCCCGTCTTTGCCTTCGATGACACCTAAAGAAGGCGCCAGCTCGATGGGCTGACGGATACCGGCCACGGTTGCAGGAAGTCCCGATTCGATGTGGTGTTCAACCATCTGCGAGAAATCCATGCGGTAGATGTTGTCGGCACCTGTAATAACGATGTAATCAGGGTTTTCATCATCGACGATGTTGAGTGACTGATAGATTGCATCGGCGCTTCCCAAATACCAGTGCGGGCCGCGACGCTGCTGGGCGGGCACAGGTGCAATGAAGTTGCCGAGGAGAGGAGAGGTATACCAAGTTCGCGTGACGTGACGGTCAAGCGAGTGTGACTTGTATTGAGTCAGGACGACGATTTTCATGTATCCCGAATTGACCATATTCGAGAGAGAAAAATCGATAAGACGGAAGTGGCCACCGAAGGGAACGGCCGGCTTTGCCCGATCCATGGTCAAGGGCATGAGCCGTTTACCCTCGCCTCCGGCTAGAACGATCGCAAGAACATGATTTTTAGCCATGACACAAGAGTATGCGCAAACGCACACTTTTGGCGGCCGATTTTAAAACGTGGCGAAGAACATAGTTCACGCAACATTTCCGCTAAGCTAGAGGCATCCGTGCGTCAAAGGAGCTCACATGCGCGTTGATTTGCTGACCCGAGAATACCCGCCACATGTCTATGGGGGAGCTGGAGTTCACGTTACTGAATTGGCCAAAGTTCTTCGCCCTCGGGTTGATGACCTTCGGGTTCAGGCTTTTGATGGTCCTCGCGAAGGAGAACAAGGCGTTTTCGGCTACGAGGATCTGCCTCAACTTGCGCAGGCAAATGCTGCCCTTCGCACTCTCGGAGTTGATCTTGAGATCGCAGCCCAGACGGTTGGCGCGGATCTTGTTCATTCGCATACGTGGTATGCAAATTTTGCCGGACATATTTCAGCGCTAATGAACGATATTCCGCATGTGATTACAGCGCATTCCCTCGAACCCTTGCGTCCGTGGAAAGCAGAGCAGCTCGGTGGCGGTTACCGCGTATCTTCTTTCATTGAGCGTTCCGCCTACGAGGCCGCAGCTGGGGTGGTCGCTGTATCGCATGGAATGCGTGAGGACATTTTGCGCGCGTATCCCGCGGTCGATCCCGATTGCGTGCACGTGATCCACAACGGAATTGATCTGTCGCAGTGGCACGTACCTACGACACCGGAAGAGAAGGACCATCAGGCGAAGGTCTTGTCCCAGTGGGGAGTGGATCCCAACCGGCCGTCGGTGATCTTTGTCGGTCGTATTACTCGCCAAAAAGGACTCCCGTACTTCTTGCGCGCTGCGCGTTTGCTTCCGGATGAGGTTCAGGTCATTTTGTGTGCTGGAGCGCCAGATACTCCGCAAATTGCAGCCGAAGTCGAAGGACTAGTTGCACAGCTTCAAGCCACTCGCAATGGTGTCATTTTGATTTCAGAAATGCTTCCGCGCGCCGACCTCATCGCACTCTTGGACTGCGCGACTGTTTTTGTTACCCCCTCGGTCTATGAACCGCTGGGAATCGTTAACCTTGAGGCTATGGCAGTTGGCTTGCCAGTCGTGGGAACCGCAACTGGAGGTATCCCCGATGTTATCGTCGATGGAGAAACTGGATACCTCGTTCCGATCGAGCAGCTACACGATGGGACAGGCACTCCTCTTGATCCGGATGCTTTTGAGCATGATATGGCTGAGCGTTTGATTCAAGTCTTGGCTTCGCCCGAAAGAGCTCGAGAAATGGGACATGCTGGGCTTGTGCGTGCGCGGGAACTTTTCTCGTGGGATGCAATTGGTGAAAAGACGGTTGAACTCTATAAACAACTCGTTTGATGAATCTGATTATTTTGAAAAGGACACACTGTATATCCTGCGAGATACTGAAACAATGGATACCGTGATTGAGCTCAATGATGTCAGCTTGACCCGTGGCGAGACCGAAATTCTTCGTGAGGTTTCTTGGCATACCTCGCGCCAAGAACAGTGGGTAGTTCTAGGAGCAAACGGGGCGGGAAAAACATCCCTTGTTCGCGTCGCTAGCGGGAAAGTTGCGCCCTCTTCTGGGCAAGCATGTTTCGATGGCGTACCGCTCGAATCATGCCAACCCCAGGAACTGGCAGCTCGTTGCTCTTTGGTATCTCTCTCGACTACACAACGGCTGCGTCCAAGTACCCGAGCGATCGATGTTGTTCGATCTGCCGCATGGGGAGTTTCTTCACCTTTTGGCGAGGAATACGAAGACATCGATACCGCGCGCGCACGTGACCTGCTCGCTCTCTTCAGCGTTGCCCACCTTGAAGAGCGCCCATTCCATACGCTCTCTGAGGGGGAAAGACAAAGAATCGTCCTTGCCCGCGGACTGATGTCGGATCCTGAAGCCTTGATTCTCGATGAACCCGCGGCGGGACTTGATCTGGGCGCACGCGAATTGCTCATAGCTGCAATGGCCGAGATCATCTCCGGCCGTGCTGCCCCTCAGGTCGTCTTGGTGACGCATCACCTCGAAGAGATTCCTCAGGGGATTACGCACGCACTGGTTATGAAAGCCGGTGAAGTCTTTGCCTCTGGCCCTGTCGAGGAAGTTCTAACCGGACGAGTTCTATCTGAAGCCTTTGAACTAGCACTGAGCGTAGAAAATGACCACGGTCGTTGGTTTGCGCGCGGCCTACCTCGTTGAGAATTAGCCGACTGGAAGGAGAAAGAAAATGACGTGGTGGATGTGGCTGCTGGCAGCCCTACTCCTTGGAATCATTGAAGTTCTCAGCATTACTTTCGTGTTCCTGATGTTCGCCATTGGAGCCGTTGCTGCAGCGATTACCGCATTTTTCGGCGGTGGCCTCATTGCACAAGTCGTAGTTTTCGTTGTAGTTTCGCTCCTCTTGCTCATCGTCATGCGCCCGTTCATGAAAGGACGCATCCAACGATCCGGTGATGACGTCCGAACGAATGCGGATGCGCTGATCGGAAAGAGCGGCTACGTGACGCAGCTCGTGGGGGAACGCGATGGTCGCATTCAGTTCTCCGGAGGCGAATGGAGTGCACGGAGCGCAGGCGAGCTCATACCCGTGGGCACTCAAATTGAGGTTGTCGCTATTGAAGGCGCGACCGCGGTAGTTCGCCCACTGACAAATCAGCCATTGAATTAATCAAAATATTTCCACGAAAGGAGTGCGGATTATGGCAGACGATTTTCTCGGATCCGTTGTTGCGATCGTCGCAGTAGTCTTCATCCTCTTTGTAGCAATCTCGCTGCTGAGAGCCGTCCGAATTGTTCCCCAGTCTGAGGCTTTCGTTGTTGAACGCCTCGGTCGTTTCCGTTCAGTTCTGCACGGCGGTTTTCACCTTCTGGTGCCTTTTGTTGACCGCGTTGCGGCACGAATCGACCTGCGTGAACAGGTGGTGAACTTCCCTTCGCAGTCGGTCATTACTGCAGACCAGGCTATGGTCGAGATCGACTCTGTGATCTACTTCCAGATCACTGATCCTCGTAGCGCGACCTACGAGGTTGCTAACTTCCTGCAAGCGATCGAGCAGCTCACTGCGACGACCTTGCGTAATCTCATCGGTTCTTTGGATTTGGAAGAAACCCAGACCAGCCGCGAATCGATCAACAAGCAACTCCGTGGCGTTCTTGACGAGGCAACCGGCCCCTGGGGCATTCGCGTGACACGCGTTGAACTCAAGTCAATTGAACCGCCGCCGAACGTTTTGTCCGCGATGGTGCAGCAGATTACTGCTGAGCGTACGAAGCGTGCAACGATCTTGACTGCTGAAGCAGAGCGTGAAGCGCAAATCAAGAAGGCTGAAGGTGCGAAGCAAGCTGCCGTCCTCGCGGCCTCGGCACAGCAGGAAGCGCAAGTGCTGCAGGCGCGAGGTGAGAAGGAAGCTCTCATCCTCCAGGCTGAAGGTGCTCGCCAGGCACAGATCCTGCGCGCGCAGGGTGAAGCGGAAGCTATCTCTGTCGTGTTCACGGCTATTAACCAGGGACATGCCACGCCGGAACTGCTCTCCTACAAGTACTTGGAGATGCTGCCCCGAATTGCAAATGGTCAAGCCTCGAAACTGTGGGTGCTGCCCTCAGATCTCACCGGTGCCCTTGATGCGATTTCGAAGGGCTTCGGTCGTTCCTAAGGAAGACAGATGAAACAGCATCAGGAACAAGTCCTTCGTAGCGTTGTTCAAGAAGACATCCGTCTGATTCGTTTATGGTTCACGGATGTCGCGGGAGTTCTCAAATCGGTCGCCATCGACCCGGGAGAACTCGAAGAGGCATTTGCTGAAGGGATCGGATTCGATGGTTCTTCAATCGAAGGGCTGACTCGTGTCTACGAATCCGACATGCTTTTGCGTCCTGATGCTGCAACCTTCCAACGGTTACATAACAAAGGCGATGGCGACGTCCACGGGAGAATGTTCTGCGATGTCCTGACTCCCGATGGGTTGCCCTCTCCGGCCGATCCCCGAGGCGCGCTCGAACGCGCGGTTCAGCGCGCCTCGGAGATGGGGTTTTCTGTTTTCGCTCATCCAGAGATCGAGTTCTATCTTCTACGCCAGCCGGTGGATATCAACCACCTCGAACCCGTTGACCAGGCTGGCTATTTCGACCATGTCACGCGCGGGCTTTCCAACGATTTTCGCCGCAAGATTGTTCATGCCCTGGAAGATACGGGAATTCAAGTCGAGTTCTCGCATCATGAAGCAGGTCCTGGACAAAATGAGGTGGATTTGCGTGCAGTTGACGCGCTGCGCGCTGCTGACAACATTATGACGGCGAAGACCCTCATCGAAGAGGTCGCGCTCTCGGAAGGAATGCTCGCAACCTTTATGCCCAAGCCTTTTGCCGATCAGCAGGGCTCGGGAATGCACACGCATCTCTCTCTTTTCGAAGGTGATGAGAATGCCTTCTACGATCCATCGGGGCGCTACCAGCTTTCCGAAATTGGACGCTATTTCATTGCCGGATTGCTCCACCACGCGCGTGAGATTGCAGCGATTACCAACCAGCATGTGAATTCCTATAAGCGATTGTGGGGCGGGGGAGAAGCGCCTTCCTTCATCTGCTGGGGACACAATAATCGTTCTGCGCTGGTGCGCGTTCCGGCATATAAGCCCTCGAAGACCACCAGTGCGCGCATTGAATTCCGAGGCCTCGACCCGGCTGCGAACCCCTATCTTGCCTTCGCAGTGCTTATTAGGGCCGGACTCGATGGCATTGAGAAGAAAATGTCGCTTGCCGACGAGGCGGAAGATAATGTCTGGCAGCTCAGTGATACCGAGCGACAGATTTTGGGAATTCACCCGTTGCCTTCTTCTCTTTCTGATGCTTTGCGTGCGATGCGTGAATCAGAGCTTGTTGCTGAAGCTTTAGGTGAGCAAGTTTTTGAGCACGTTTTGCGTGAAAAAGAGAGTGAATGGCGCGAATATCGTCGTCAGATCACCCCTGGGGAATTGCGCCAGTTCCTTAAGGTCAATGGATGATCTCTGACCAGGATCTTCGCCGCTGGGGCGTGCATCAACCTGAGCGCGTCCGTGCGCTTATCGACGAGAGCGGCCTGGTTATTGAAGATCTTGGCCATGCTCTTGACAAGTGTGCGGATATCGAGCAGTTCGCCCTCGTGTGTGCGCGTGCTGCTTCTCAGTGCCCGCAACTCATCCAGGACTTGAATTCTGACGCCGAGGCCGCGTGCCGTTTTGCCGCGGTTGTGGGCTTTTCTTCGTGGTGGGGTGACTACCTGCTGCAGCATCCCGATTTTTTGGCGATGCCGCCACCGCCTTGTGGCCTCGGGATGGTTGAATATCTGCGCCAAGCACTGCCGCAAGATTGGGAGGAATACGCAAGCGAAGACTCAAACGCATGGAGCTTTGCGGCGTGTACCTTGCGCAGTGCTTATCGGCGTGCGCTTTTTGAGATCGTTGCCGACGACCTCTTGTCCCCAGATCCGTGTGCTCCGCAGCATTTCCAATCAGTTGCTCGTCGGATTTCAGATCTCGCCGATGCAGCCCTTGCAGGTGCGCTCTACATCGCTCAATGCCTTGAAGACAGGTGCAGGCTGATCCCTCTGTGTGTTATTGCGATGGGAAAAACTGGGGGAGGGGAACTTAACTATATTTCCGACGTTGACGTCATGTATGTTCTTGGCGACTCTCCCGATGACTACAACGGGGAAGATTTACAGACCGCTGAAATGCTTGAACGTGCAACCAAGATGGCCAACATCATCAACGCAGTGTGTTCAAGTCCGGCCAGTGAAGCACCGCTGTGGAGCGTGGACGCAAATCTTCGCCCAGAAGGGCGTGACGGTGCGCTCGTGCGTACCCTCGACTCTTTCCACAGCTATTGGAAACGGTGGGCTCAGAACTGGGAGTTCCAGGCTCTTCTCAAAGCACGTCCCTGCGCGGGGGATCAGCGCACAGGTGAGGAATTTTTACGGCTTGCCTCTCCCTTCATTTGGGAGGCTTCTGCGCGTGAGGGATTTGTCGATGATGTTCGCAGTATGCGCGTGCAGGTGGAGCGTTCCGTTCCAGAAAAGAACCGGGATCAAGAACTCAAACTTGGCGTTGGCGGACTGCGCGATATCGAATTCTCTATTCAATTCTTACAACTGGTCCACGGTAGAAACGATGATCGCATTCGCCAAAGATCAACCCTCGATGCACTCGACGCACTGAGCGCCGAGGGATACATTGCCCGTAGTGACGCGGCAAGCTTGCGTGAGAGCTACGCCTATCTGCGTACTCTGGAACATCGCTCGCAACTTTTGCGTATGCATCGCACACACAATCTTCCGCACTCTCAATCTCAACTTGAGCGCCTCATACGATCTTTATTTGGCACGGACGCCAGCACGCATGATCTTCACGAGCATTTGCGTTCGCTTCGTCGGCAGGTGCGCGCTCTTCATCATTCTGTATTCTTCCGGCCGATCATTGCAGCTAGTGCGCAGGCCGACGACGACCTGATCCGTTTGGATCCGCAACAGGCGATGGAACGTTTGCGGGCACTCGGCTATTTGGACCCGCGTAGCGCAATGGGGCATATTCAATCTTTGAGCACGGGAACCAGTAGACGTGCGATGATTCAACGTCATTTGCTTCCAGTGCTCTTATCGTGGATTGCCGACGGAGCAAACCCCGACATGGGTTTGCTGAACTTTCGTGTGCTTTCCGAAGAAATCGGCGACTCGCACTGGTATTTGGCGCTTTTGCGTGACAGTGATTTCGCTGCGTCGCAGCTATGTCGAGTTCTTTCTGCCTCCGAGTGGCTCGGGGCACTTCTTCGTCTCTTTCCCGAGGCTGTGTCCTGGCTTGATTCGCCAGAGTTACTGGAGACTCCATCTCAAGAAACCCTTCGCGGACAGATGCTTGCAACCGCAAGGCGTGCGGTCAGTGCCGAGGATGCTATCGAAAAAATCCGTTTAATTCGGACTCGAGAAGTACTTCGAATCGCTTTGAGGGAAGTTACGGGCAGCAGTTCAGGTATCGGTCAAGCACTATCTGACGTTGCTGATGTGTGCCTTCAATCCTCTCTTGAAACCCTGATCGAACGTGAAGCAGGCGAATGCGAGCTTCTCGGCCTAGAGCTGTGCGCTCTGGGAAGCTACGGTGCGCAAGAACTGACGTACACCTCTGACCTTGATGTCATCGCAATCATGAATGACGAGGCCGGTAGTGAAGAAGCTAGCGTGGCCCACACTCTTTTGACCCGACTTAAGCAGCTGCTTGCGCGCCCCAGCAGGGCACTTGCTGTGGCCCTTGATTTCAACTTGCGCCCGGAGGGGAAAAACGGTGCCTTAGTTCGTAGCTGCGAATCCTACATTGATTATTACCAGAAATGGGCGCAAAGCTGGGAAAAACAAATGCTCGTGCGCCTTCGTCCCCTTGCAGGTGGTCCGAATGCGCATCGTTTATGGGAATTCGTCCAAGAATACTGCTATTCGAGCGCTCTGAATGCCACCGAGAAGCAAGAGATTCAGCTCATGAAGGTGCGTGTTGAACGCGAACGAATTCCCGGTGGTATCGATCCGCGAATGCACGTGAAGCTCGGTCCAGGTGCGCTATCGGATATTCAATGGCTCGTGGAGCTCTTCCAACTGCAATGGGGATATGACGATCCGTCTCTCCGAGTTGCCTCAACCAAACGTGCCCTTGATGCATTGTGTAAAGGCGGACATCTATCCTCTCAGTCCTACAATCTCATCGAATCAACATGGACGATGGCACAGCGTCTTCGACGCTTGAAAGTAATCGCAACAGGCCCATCGGCGTCTAAGAATGATGTTCTGCCATCGAACGTTGATCAACTCATCGCTTTGGCAATGCTGATGGGGTATTCGCGTGAGAGTCGCTCTCAGATGATTGATCAGTGGCTGTCCGCCTCGCGCAAAGTCCGCACACTTTTTGAGAAACTGTTCTGGGATATTACCTAGGAGAAGAGAAAACGCGTGAAGCTAGTACTTATTCGACACGGGCAAACAGCAGCCAATCTCTCGGCGGCATTGGATACGCGGCTTCCAGGACTTCCCCTGACAAACCTCGGACAATCACAAGCCCAATCGCTGAGCGAACGTTTCTCCAAGGAAGTCGGTGACCGCCTCGATGCCCTCACAGTCTCAGCAATGACGAGGACGCGGCAGACCGCAGCTCCCCTGTGTGCGCACTATGGTGTGAAACCCCAGGTGAGCGCGCAGATCCGGGAGGTCTCAGCAGGGGACTATGAAATGTCCTCTTCCCCAGTCGCCATCCGTGTCTATGTCGAAGCATGCTATGCATGGATGAACGCCAACTTCGCATGCCCGGGGCAGAAGATGGATACGAGTTTCTTGGTCGCGTCGTGCCGATTATTCGTGATGTCATGGAGCGTGCTTACCGCTCGGGGGGAGACGAGGCAGTAGGCGGCATCGTTGCGCACGGCGGGTTAATCCGAGTTCTTTCCGCAGTACTGAGCGAAGATATTCGCCTGGGTGTGAGCCCCACCCAGTTCATGTCAAATACTGGAATGGCGGTTTTTGAGGCCAATATTGACGAGTTTCGTCAGCTGAGAATTGGCGAAGTTGCCAATCTGAAGGCGCTGAGCTGGGACGGGCATCAACTGGGCTAAAGCGCATAGCCCCCGCGGCCTCGGCAATTATTGTTCGCGGGCGGGGGAATCTGAAGGCGTGGGGGAGACAGGGAAATCGCTGACCTCGTAAGGGAAATTTCTGTATCTGAGATAGTCGATGAGAAACTGCCTGTGATCTGGGCACGCGAGCCATTTTTTCGTGCGGCCGGTGTGAATTTTGGGATTCGACCACTCAATGAGAAATTCCGCGGGATTCTCACACTCTCGCGTTGAGCACACCGCGTGCTCAATACCGTGTCCCAAAGCCATGGTGAATCCTCCCACGATGATGCGTCTGTTGTGCAGTGCAAGCTCACTGACAGATCTGTGGCATTGTCCCATAAAACGCGTGCCCGGTGGGGAAGTTTGTGGATGCGCTGTAGACTGACACAGTATTAATCCAGCCCAAAAGGGAGAAGTAATGTCGGGACACTCTAAGTGGGCGACTACCAAGCACAAGAAGGCGGCGATTGACGCCAAGCGCGGTAAGCTCTTCGCACGACTCATTAAGAACATTGAAGTTGCTGCTCGTACAGGTGGTGGCGATCCTGCCGGTAACCCCACCCTTTTTGACGCTATTCAAAAGGCGAAGAAGAACTCTGTTCCCGCAGACAACATCGAGCGCGCCATCAAGCGCGGCTCGGGTGCAGAAGCAGGCGGCGCAAACTACGAGACCATCATGTATGAAGGCTATGGCCCGAATGGTGTTGCTTTCCTCGTGGAGTGCTTGACCGATAACCGCAACCGTGCAGCATCCGATGTTCGCCTCGGCTTCACCCGTCAGGGTGGTTCTCTTGCTGATCCCGGATCCGTCTCCTATCTCTTCTCAAGGCGCGGCGTCATCGAGGTTCCTGCGGCTGAGGGCGTTGATGAAGATCGACTGATGGAAGTTGTTCTTGACGCTGGAGCAGAGGAAGTTGAAGACCTCGGTGAAGGTTTCGTCATCGAATGCGATCCCAGCGATGTCGTCGCGGTTCGCAGTGCGCTGCAAGAGGCCGGCATCGACTACGACTCGGCCGAGACTCAATTCGTCGCTTCTACTGAGGTCGAACTTGACCTCGAAGGCGCTCTTAAAGTCAACAAGCTGATTGATGCACTCGAAGACTCAGACGACGTGCAGAACATCTACACGAATATGTCTCTTTCCGACGAGGTGCGCGCCCAGCTGGAAGAAGAGGAGTAAAGGATGACTGAGCAGACGACCACACGCGAGGTCGGAACTCCGCAGGTGAAGCGGGGCATGGCTCAGATGCTCAAGGGCGGCGTCATCATGGACGTTGTCACCCCTGAGCAGGCAAAGATTGCTGAGGACGCTGGCGCAGTCGCCGTTATGGCACTTGAGCGCGTCCCTGCCGATATCCGCGCTCAAGGCGGTGTCGCGCGCATGTCTGACCCAGATCTCATCGACGGCATCATTAATGCCGTTTCGATCCCGGTCATGGCAAAGGCACGCATTGGCCACTTTGTTGAAGCTCAGGTACTGCAATCTTTGGGCGTTGACTATATCGACGAGTCAGAGGTTTTGACCCCTGCGGACTACTCACACCACATCGATAAGTGGAATTTCACGGTCCCCTTCGTCTGCGGTGCAACGAACCTCGGTGAGGCTCTTCGTCGCATTAATGAGGGTGCCGCAATGATTCGCTCCAAGGGCGAGGCCGGCACCGGCGATGTTTCGAACGCGACCACG